>NZ_JBEIAB010000024.1:0-69522 GCF_040240345.1 Brenneria sp. g21c3
TCTTCCAGCAGCAGCCGGTCATCTTTGCCCGACCAGGCGCCCTTCTCTTCAATGGTGTCGTGGCCGTCGCCCCGGGCATAGTGATAGCGGTCATTGCCGTCCCCGCCGTTCAGATAATCGTCCCCCGCGCCGCCGCGCAGCCCATCCGCCACGTTAGAGCCGATCACCCGATCGTCGCCCGCCGTCTGCATCGACGCAATCGCCAGTTCCCGCAGCGTCTGCGCCGTCCAGATCGTGCCGTCGGCAAACGCCACGTTTTCCACCCCGCGCTCATAGTACGCGTCGTACTGCGCCTTCAGCCGCACCGAGCCGCCGTCGCCTGCATCTGCCGCACTCGCCGCGATATGCAGGATCACGTCATTGCCGTCGCGCGTCAGGCTCACCTGGTCGGCGTTGATACCGTCCAGCGACAGTCTGTCGTCCTTGCCCTCCCAGGTGCCTTCCTCGATGGTGTCGTGGCCGTCGCCCCGGGCATAGTGATAGCGGTCATTGCCATCCCCGCCGTTCAGATAATCATCCCCCGCGCCGCCGCGCAGCCCATCCGCCACGTTCGAGCCGATCACCCGATCGTCGCCCGCCGTCTGCATCGACGCAATCGCCAGTTCCCGCAGCGTCTGCGCCGTCCAGATCGTGCCGTCGGCAAACGCCACATTTTCCACCCCGCGCTCATAGTACGCGTCGTACTGCGCCTTCAGCCGCACCGAGCCGCCGTCGCCTGCATCTGCCGCACTCGCCGCAATATGCAGGATCACGTCATTGCCGTCACGCGTCAGGCTTACCTGGTCGGCGTTGATACCGTCCAGCGACAGTCTGTCGTCCTTGCCCTCCCAGGTGCCTTCCTCGATGGTATCGTCGCCGTCGCCCCGGGCATAGTGATAGCGATCATTGCCGTCCCCGCCGTTCAGGTAATCGTCCCCCGCGCCGCCGCGTAGCGTATCCGCCACGTTCGAGCCGATCACCCGATCGTCGCCCGCCGTCTGCATCGACGCGATCGCCAGTTCCCGCAGCGTCTGCGCCGTCCAGATCGCGCCGTCGGCAAACGCCACGTTTTCCACCCCGCGCTCATAGTTCGCGTCATATTGTGCTTTCAGCCGCACCGAGCCACCATCGTCCGCCCCCTCGGCGCTCTCCGCAATATGTAAAATCACGTCATTGCCGTCACGCGTCAGGTTTACCTGGTCGGCATTGATACCGTCCAGCACCAGCCGATCATTTTTGCCCGACCAACCGCCCTTCTCTTCAATGGTGTCGTGGCCGTCGCCCCGGGCATAATAATAGCGGTCATTGCCGTCCCCGCCGTTCAGGTAATCGTCCCCCGCGCCGCCGCGCAGCCCATCCGCCACGTTAGAGCCGATCACCCGATCGTCACCCGCCGTCTGCATCGACGCGATCGCCAGTTCCCGCAGCGTCTGCGCCGTCCAGATCGCGCCGTCGGCAAACGCCACATTCTCCACCCCGCGCTCATAGTACGCGTCATACTGCGCCTTCAGCCGCACCGAGCCGTCGTCGCCTGCATCTGCCGCACTCGCCGCAATATGCAGGATCACGTCATTGCCGTCGCGCGTCAGGCTCACCCGATCGGCGTTGATGTCTTCCAGCAGCAGCCGGTCATCTTTGCCCGACCAGGCGCCCTTCTCTTCAATGGTGTCGTGGCCGTCGCCCCGGGCATAGTGATAGCGGTCATTGCCGTCCCCGCCGTTCAGATAATCGTCCCCCGCGCCGCCGCGCAGCCCATCCGCCACGTTAGAGCCGATCACCCGATCGTCGCCCGCCGTCTGCATCGACGCAATCGCCAGTTCCCGCAGCGTCTGCGCCGTCCAGATCGCGCCGTCGGCAAACGCCACATTCTCCACCCCGCGCTCATAGTACGCGTCATACTGCGCCTTCAGCCGCACCGAGCCGCCGTCGCCTGCATCTGCCGCACTCGCCGCAATATGCAGGATCACGTCATTGCCGTCGCGCGTCAGGCTCACCCGATCGGCGTTGATGTCTTCCAGCAGCAGCCGGTCATCTTTGCCCGACCAGGCGCCCTTCTCTTCAATGGTGTCGTGGCCATCGCCCCGGGCATAGTGATAGCGGTCATTGCCGTCCCCGCCGTTCAGATAATCATCCCCCGTGCCGCCGCGCAGCGCATCCGCCACGTTAGAGCCGATCACCCGATCGTCGCCCGCCGTCTGCATCGACGCAATCGCCAGTTCCCGCAGCGTCTGCGCCGTCCAGATCGTGCCGTCGGCAAACGCCACATTCTCCACCCCGCGCTCATAGTACGCGTCATACTGCGCCTTCAGCCGCACCGAGCCGTCGTCGCCTGCATCTGCCGCACTCGCCGCAATATGCAGGATCACGTCATTGCCGTCGCGCGTCAGGCTCACCCGATCGGCGTTGATGTTTTCCAGCAGCAGCCGGTCATCTTTGCCCGACCAGGCGTCCTTCTCTTCAATGGTGTCGTGGCCGTCGCCCCGGGCATAGTGATAGCGGTCATTGCCGTCCCCCCCGTTCAGGTAGTCACCTCCCTTGCCGCCGTGCAGACTATCTCCGCCTTTTGCACCATACAATTTATCGTTTCCAGATAACCCATATAGCGCCCGCGCAGTATTGTCTGTCGCAGACAGCGTATCATCAGCATATCCACCGATATTTAATTCCAACTGTTCGGCAAGCGCGTTCAGAACAACATCAATATCATCCCCGGCACGATTGCCATTGCCTTGCAATGCATCCAGCACCGCCAGCGAATATTCGCTATCAACGCCTTTCAGGGACCGTCCCAATTCCGCGAGAGTGTCGATAGCCTTTTGCGGCTCTTCACTATAATCCGTCCGTAAAGCTGAAATAAGCTCCGAGACATCCCATACTATGCGCTGGTTCTCGACGCCAACTTTCAGATTATCCATCACATCAGATAAATGAGATTGCAGCATCAATTGGCCATATACGCTATCCAGCACTAATTTGTACGTCGATTCTAATTTCTCTGCCGCATTCGACATAGGATTGGGGTTACCATACTGACTGAATGCTTTACCTACAAATGCTTCCAACGCATATAACTTTTGTCCATCAATATATCTGCCACGGCTATCGGTTGCGTAGTTATTCGCTCCGCTCCAGACGCGCAAGATTTCATCCGCCAGCTTATAGCGTCCCTCACGATCGTCCATTTGCACGAATTGCTCAACCAACTGCTGCAAATTTCCATCCGTGCTACGCGCCATAGCCTGCCGCAAATCGCTCATATTCCCCGCGCCAACCACATCCGGCAGTTGGGCTATCGCTTCCGATACTTCAACTTCATTTTTATCCAGCGTACGTACAAAATTCACCTTGAACCACACATCCACCACATTAGCTACACTACCGTCCGTGCGGGTATAGCCTCCCTGTTGTAAGTGTTGGTTCCCTTGTTCGTCCGTATTCTTGATATTGCTGTATGCCAGATTGATCGATTTTACGCCCGCCTCGCCAAGCGAAAGCAATTCGCCAGAATCGGTAACGCCATCGCCATTTACATCTCGCCAAACCTGTAGCGTTTCAAACACTGCATCTTGCGAATCGATAACACCATCGTCGTTATGATCATATTCCGCCAGCGCCGTAAAACCGTTAGTGGCGTTTTTTCCGGTATCCGTAACGCTGTTGTTGCCGAACAATTCATTGCCATCATCTATCTGGCCGTTGGCGTTTTTATCCAGCACCAGTAGCCCGTCATCCTTTCCCACCCAGCCGGAAAATTCAGCAAAACCATTACCGTCATGATCAAAAAAGACTCCGTTATCGGACGTCTCAACCCCGTCGCCATCGAGATCAAAAATCAATGGACTGGACGTATTCTCCGCATTTCCCACCCCTTCACCTGCTTTACCAGGTACACCACCCTCAGCTCCCCTTTCTGGATTGGCCGATTTACTTGGCGCATTGGGATCATCCTCCCCAGGTAAAGGAATATCGCCCGCCCCGGGGATTGCCTCCCCCTCATCCCCTTCACCAGCATCCTTACTTAATTTATCCAACATGCTCTCTACCGCCTCGTTATAGGCGCTGCCAAACAGTTCACTGAATGACTGGAAACTTTCCCGTAGGCTGTCCATCATGCCCGATAGATCTATAGACGAGTCAGCCGCGACAGAAGCGATCGTCAATGCCGCGCCAGCCACCGTCAACGCTGCCGCAACCCCCAACAATGGAGCAGCGGCCCCCCCAACGGCAGCGACTCCCGCCGCCTTCGCCAACGTTAACGCGCTGGCCGCAGTGGAAATATTACTTAACGCGGAATAGACTGAACTGGTGGGTATGGAACCATCTTTATTATATTGTGTCCTCATATTAATAATATCGTTCATCAAACCTATTCCAGACAGCCCCACTCCACCAATGGGATATATTTTTCCTCCTATCGAGATAGTCGGCAATTGTTTGCCCAACATCTCCACCACCGACCCCGATGTCTGTGCCACACTTACAGCAGCATCTACTTTTTTTCCTTCAACGGCATTATCGATCACTGGTGCAGTGCTGGTATGTGCACTGACGTAGGACAGTACATTTCCGAAGCCGGAATCCAGTAACACTTTAGTTTTACTCATGATGAATTTCCTTATATTTTCAGCTATAAAATAAATCCCGCACGCAAGCTCACCACATATAAAATTAAAACCAACCACATTCATTACTGGCCTGTATTTACACCCTCCAATTAAAATATTGGGATAATTACCCTTAAACACAAAACAAAAATATCATTTAACCCTCACCCCCTCTTTTAACAGATCACTTATTTAAATAAAAATTTCCTTTTGTATAAAAAATTTCACATGAAACGATTAGAAAAATGAGAAATAAAACGTGAAAAAAAATAAATATCGGCGCATCACTTCCGTCAATCAGCATTAACTTTTCACTTTTAGAAAGACTTATTTTTTCATCACCATCAATGCGTAACCATATAAGTTTACGTTGTGAGTAAAAAAGGTATACAGGCTGATTGAACCAGCCAATCTCTGCATTTTTACCCGCCCAGTCATTTAGTAATTCATTTTTTATGCCACAACCAGAATGTCTACTTGCTACAGAAGACGCACATGAAAAATATTCAATAGTCCCATTGTTCTTCAACCCAATCTGTCTATCTCCTTTTGCCAATTTCTTAACAACTAATGCACCGCTGCTATAATAAACATCTTCTAATTTCGGCATCTGTGCTATCCAGGAATAATACAAGGGGATGATGCCTGTTGATAAAGAAAGTAATGAAACTAGCAAAATAAACACACGACCTTTCTTACTGAAGAAAGTTACTACCAGTTTACCGAACCGAACTACCCGCGCCATACCAACAGAAGATGAAATATTTTTATAGTCCAACCTATTCATGGAAAACGCCTCCATAAAATACGATACCCGTATTCACTATCCATAAATTCCTCCTTAAAAATAAATTGGAGCTATCTTATTAAGACTGTTTTACTCACCCAATTTTATCTACCCAGTATTCGCATCATCACATACGGCTTTTTCGCAATAGACTCACTGATGCCAATGTTTTCTGTAAGTATTATCACTACAAATAATTAGATATCGATTAATTAATTTTGATATCAATTTAAAACACTATCATTAGCATGATATTAATTTGAAATTTAATATATAAACATAGGACGCATCCTTGCGACATGAACATAAAAAAATACACTGTAAAAAATATCGTAATGAATCGATACTTTTAATTCAAAAATAGCAATATGTCAATTCCATATTCTAAAGAGATAAGACAAACCTTTACTCATCTTATCGAAATGATTATTTTTCACTGAAAAATTCACCACTCATAGTTATTATTGGAGTGATTAACGCATCATCATAATACCTACCGATAATAATAAAAGAAGAATATTACCATATTTTTCAATATCAAATCTGCTGGTAGTCATCCCTTGTCAGATGCCTGGTATATGTTTATAGATAAGCGATATTCCCACAGAGAAAGCTTTCTCCATGGGAACCGGGGGACTATCGATCAAGCTGTGACAGGTTTGCACGCTACCGGTAATATGCTCTGTTAACGTGAACGACGGGCCGCAATAATTTCCTCCGTCACATTGCGCGGCGCTTCCACATAGTGTTTAAACTCCATGGTGTAGGTGGCGCGCCCCTGCGACATCGAGCGCAGCGCGGTGGAATAGCCGAACATTTCAGATAGCGGCACCTCGGCGCGGATAATCCGTCCGGTGATCATCTCTTCCATCCCCTGCACCAGACCGCGGCGAGACGATAGGTCGCCCATGACGCTGCCGGCGTACTCTTCCGGCGTTTCAACCTCAACCTTCATGACCGGCTCCAGGATCACCGGATTGGCGCGTTTGACCGCCTCGCGGAAACCGAAAATCGCCGCCATCTTGAACGCCATTTCCGAAGAGTCCACTTCATGGTAAGAACCGAACGTCAGCGTAACTTTGACGTCGACAATCGGATACCCCGCCAGAACGCCGGTCATCATCGCTTCACGGACGCCCTTTTCCACCGACGGAATAAATTCTCGCGGCACCACCCCGCCCTTGGTCGCATCCTCAAACACAAAACCCTTGCCCGCTTCCTGCGGCTCCACCGTCAGCACCAC
The DNA here is from genome assembly GCF_040240345.1 of Brenneria sp. g21c3. NCBI lineage: Bacteria > Pseudomonadati > Pseudomonadota > Gammaproteobacteria > Enterobacterales > Pectobacteriaceae > Brenneria > Brenneria sp. g21c3. Next base: position 6,614 of record NZ_JBEIAB010000024.1, read on the forward strand.
ATGCCCGTACTGACCTTTACCGCCGGACTGCCGGACAAACTTCCCTTCCACATCCGTCACTTTGCTGCGTATCGTTTCGCGGTAGGTCACCTGCGGCCTGCCGATATTGGCGTCCACCCCGAACTCACGCCTCATGCGATCGACGATGATCTCCAGATGCAGTTCCCCCATGCCGGAAATGATGGTCTGACCGGATTCCTCGTCGGTTTTCAGGCGGAATGAGGGATCTTCCGACGCCAGTCGTTGCAGCGCAATCCCCATTTTTTCCTGATCGGCTTTGGTTTTCGGCTCTATCGCCAGCGAAATCACCGGCTCAGGGAATTCCATGCGTTCCAGCGTCAGTATCGCATCCGGATCGCACAGGGTTTCCCCGGTGGTCACCTCCTTCAGACCGACGCAGGCGGCAATGTCCCCGGCTCGGATTTCATCCACCTCATGACGGGCATTGGCATGCATCTGGACGATACGTCCGATGCGCTCTTTCTTGCCCCTTACCGGGTTATACACGCTGTCGCCTTTTTTCAGCACGCCCGAATAGACCCGGATAAACGTCAGTTGGCCGACATAGGGATCGGTCATCAGCTTGAACGCCAGCGCCGCGAACTTATCGTTGTCGTCGGCATGACGCACCGCCACGTTGCCTTTTTCATCAGTCCCGCTGACCGGCGGAATATCCAGCGGCGACGGCATCAGCTCAATAATGGCGTCCAGCATGCGCTGCACCCCTTTATTTTTAAACGCGCTGCCGCACAGCATCGGCTGAATTTCACCGGCAATGGTGCGGATGCGCAGACCAAGCGTGATTTCCTCTTCGCTCAACGCCGCACCCTCCAGATACTTGGTCATCAATTCGTCAGACGCCTCCGCCGCCGCCGTGACCATTTTCTCCCGCCATTCCTGCGCCGTCGGCAACAGGTCATGCGGGATCGCCTCATAGCTAAAGGTCATGCCTTGGGAAGCTTCGTCCCAAATGATGGCGCGCATCTTGATCAGGTCGACCACGCCAATAAAATGCTCTTCGCTGCCAATGGGAATAACGATCGGCACCGGATTGGCTTTCAGCCGGTCAATCATCATCTGATAAACACGGAAATAGTTGGCGCCGGGGCGGTCCATTTTGTTGACGAACGCCAGACGCGGCACATGATATTTGTTGGCCTGGCGCCACACCGTCTCCGACTGGGGCTGTACGCCGCCGACAGAGTCATACACCATCACCGCGCCATCCAGCACACGCATGGATCGTTCCACTTCAATCGTGAAATCCACGTGTCCGGGCGTGTCGATAATATTGATCCGATGCTGAGGATAACGGCGATCCATCCCCTGCCAGAAACAGGTCACCGCCGCCGACGTAATGGTAATGCCGCGTTCCTGCTCCTGCGCCATCCAGTCGGTGGTCGCCGCGCCATCGTGGACTTCGCCCATTTTGTGACTGACCCCGGTATAAAACAGAATACGTTCCGTGGTGGTGGTTTTACCGGCATCGATATGGGCGGAAATGCCGATATTGCGATAGCGTTCAATGGGGGTTGTACGTGCCATATAACATCCTTAATTAGTTAAACTAATCCTGGGCTGGCAGTTGCCTGTCTGCGGCAGAACTCGGTAGAAATATCGATGAACAATATAGTCCAATTGTACGAGTATGCACGAACTATTACTGCAATCGGTTTTGCCTGATAACCCTCAGTCATGAAAAATGACGCTGCGTCCTACTACCTGATTATTACTGCCCGGAAAAATTTTGCCGCAAAGCGACGACCGTTTATTCCCGCACTCGCCCGCCCCGAAACGCTTCACGGCGCTGGCGTTGAACGTTAAATCCAATGATTTCAAAGGACATAGCGCCATTCCTGTGGTAAACGGAAGAATGAAAGCTGACTCACATATCCAGTCCCTCAATATTGTCACCTCCGGACATGCGCCCTATAAGTAGATTGACCGGGAATGACCGACCGAATAAATAAAGACGAACCTGTCTGACAAATTTTTGGGGCTAAAAAAGGACAAACATCGATGAATAAAACGCTCGCGATCGGGCTGATGATTATCTCTTCGCTCTGCCATGCCGCTCTTGCCGGCGGGCCCGAAGTTACGCTGGATAGCGGGCGTATCATCGGCACCACCACGCAGGGCGTCGATGCTTTCAAAGGCATTCCCTTTGCCGCGCCGCCGGTCGGCGAACTACGCTGGCAACCGCCGCAGCCGGTTGCGCGCTGGACGGACGTGCGTCCGGCGAGCGCATACGGTAAAGATTGCATGCAGGAGCCTTTTCCCGGCGATGCCGCTCCGCTTGGCGTCGGATTCAGCGAGGATTGCCTGACGGTTAACGTGTGGCGCCCCGTCAACGCGCATGGACCACTGCCGGTGATGGTGTGGATCTATGGCGGCGGTTTCGTCAACGGCGGTTCATCACCCAGCGTCTATGCCGGTGAAGCGTTTGCACGACAGGGCGTGGTATTCGTCAGCTTCAACTATCGCGTCGGCCGTTTTGGTTTCTTCGCCCATCCCGCCTTGGCCGACCAGCCGCTGCGCGGCAATTACGGCCTGATGGATCAGATTGCGGCGCTGAAATGGGTGCAAAAAAATATCGCTCAATTTAAGGGGGATGCGCAAAACATCACGCTGTTCGGTGAATCCGCCGGCGGGTTCGCCATCCATTCGCTGCTCACCACCGATTTGGCGCAAGGGCTGTTTCACAAGGCTATTATTCAATCGGGCGGCGGCAGACATAATCTGACGATCGCTCAAGACTGGGCCAAAGCGGAGCAAGCCGGGCTGGCGTTTGCGCAAGCCAATGGCATCCGCGGGGAAAAAGAACACGCGCTGGCGGCGTTACGCAGCATTCCGGCGGACAAGGTGGTCAACGGCCTGAATATGGCGACGATGACGTCAGCGGATTACTCCGGCCCGATGATCGACGGCAAACTGATCGGCGGCGAACCACAGGATCTTTATCGCCAGGGGGCATTTCAGCGCGTACCGCTGATAATTGGCGCAACCGACGCCGATGTCGGCTTTCCTCCCAGGGTGGAAACCCTGGATGAGGCGGTGGCGGTTTTTGCCGCAGCCGATCGCCGACAAGCCAGGCTGGCTTATCGGGACATGACGCCTCAGGCGGTCGCTCAGGCGATTGCCAGCGATACGCTGATGGTTGAGCCTGCGCGTTTTGTCGCCCGCATCTGGGATAAGGCCGGGATTCCGGTATGGCAGTATCGTTTTGGCTATGTCGCGGACAGTATGCGCGCGCAATGGCCGGCCGCGGTGCATGCCAGCGAGATCCCTTATGTGTTTAATACGCTGACCGCGCGCTACGGAGATCGGGTCACGGCAAAGGATCGCGCCGTCGCCCGGCAAATGCAGCAGTACTGGGTGAATTTTGCCCGTACCGGTCGGCCGGATAGCGCCAATCTGCCGGCATGGGAGCGCTATCGCCAGAAACAAGACAACATTCTGATCGTTCCGGCCAACGGCGCGGAACACATCATAGAACAGGCCGACCCGTGGAAAAATCGCCTGGATAGGGTGGAAAAGCTGGCGCAACCTGAGTCGCATTAACGTTATCGCGGTAAGGCGTCGCACTGCGCCAGGAAAAATCGTTTCCCTGATTAAATGTCAGGATCGAATGGAGCCTTACCGGATAACTGCGCCATCTCTTCATCCGAAAGCCGGGTAATCTGCTGAATTTTTTCTCTGTCCATACCGCTTTGCAGCAATTGGCGAGCGATGTGGCAAGCACTGACTTTCATGCCTTTTTCTATGCCTTTTTCTATGCCGCGCTTTTCTCCCTGCTTCAGCCCTTGCTGGATACCTTTCTCAAAACCAATCTTCTCAAGCTGTTGTGCAATCGTCATGATCTCTTCCTTATCCGCGGATAGCGCGTCAGTCACGGTATCGATAAACTTTGCCGGTCTGGAGGTATTGCCAGTCTGCGCAATATAAAACAACAGCGCCCGTTTCTGCGCCAGCGGCACCTGCCAGCGTTCAAATAATAACCCGATATCCCGCGCCAGTTCCAGCATATCCCTGGTACGAATATGCTTCTGAACCAACTCCAGCAACGCCGCGCGTCGATGCGTTTTAATTTCCTCATCCGGCATGACGGTCAGATCTATCAGCGGGAATGCGTCGCCGTAAATTTGTGCGGCCAACTGCGGATTATCAAAACCATCCAGCCAGCGCAGACTATAGGGATAAGGAGAGCGTTTACCGTGATAAAACAGTAACGGCACCACCAGCGGTAATTGTTTATGTCCCTGTTCCAGATGCTGCTGCATCGCCGCCAGGCAGTAGCGCAACAAGCGAAATGCCATGAGTTTTTCCGGCCTGCTCTGGTGTTCAATAAGGCAATAAATATAGCCTTTCCCCGCGGAGGTATGCAGTGAGTAGAGCACATCCGATACCCTTGAACGCAGCTTGTCATCAATAAATGACGCAGGCTCCAACCGCAATGTGGCGAAATCGCAACGTTCCCTGATGTCCGGCGGTAAATGGATCGACAGGAAATCCCGTGCGACATCAATATCACCGAGAAACTGTTTAAATATCGCATCATGTGTTTGCATACCCGCCCTCGCCATCCCTGAGTCCTTGCCCGAGATAGTAGCGGACTGACGACGGGCTAATAGCTGACAGTTGGGAAACTGGAATGCGACGCGAAAGAAAAACGCTGGCGAACGATAACGGCCTCCAGCTAAGCCGGTCTCTTAGTCACATATACTGTTAACGGTATATGTGAGCTCAGCGCTATTTCGTGCGCCAGAAGGCCGTCATTTCTTACGCCGACGAAAAGCAAAAAAACAAAGAACCAAGAATGAACCCAAGACCAGAATAAACATGGCCTCTAGAGGTTCCTTGGATTTATGTATAAGAAACAGAGCTAAGCAGGGGATTCTGTATGCAAAAAGCCAGTCGGCGTCTGGCTGACTGGCTTTTTGAATGGCATAAGAAAAGGCTGAATATCCGTATCGCTATCTTATTCGACGGCGAATTCCTTGATGTTATTCTCTTCCTGCATCATCGCCTTTAAATTTTTCAACACTTCTCCCGCCTCTTTCAACACCCGAACGCACTGTTCATGGGTAATGGTAAGCGGCGGTTCAATGCGAACGGATTTAGCGTTATTCAGGGTCCCCGCGACCAGAATGTTGCGATGGAAAAGTTCTTTCGCGAACGCATAACCAATCTCGTTTTTCTTGAACTCGATAGCCTGCAACAAACCAAGACCACGAACTTCGGCAATCAATTCCGGGTAGCCGGCGGCCAACTGCTTCAGTCCTTTCAGCAAGAAAGCGCCTTGCTGCGCGGCTTTTTCAGGTAAGTTATCGGTCAACAGGACATTGATGGTCGCCAGCGCCGCCGAACAAGCCAGCGGATTGCCGCCAAAGGTTGTGGTGTGCAGGAACGGATTTTCAAACAGTACGGAGAAGACCTCTTCCGTCGCCACCGTCGCGCCGATGGGCATCACTCCGCCGCCCAACGCTTTAGCCAGACAAAGAATATCGGGCTGAACGCCATAATGCTCACAGGCAAACATCTTGCCCGTCCGCCCCATGCCGGTCTGCACTTCGTCCAGAATCAGCAATGCCCCAACCTCATCACATAATGCTCTGACTGCAGGTAAGTAATTATCCGGTGGCACAATTACGCCGCCTTCCCCTTGAATGGGTTCAAGGATGATGGCGGCAACGTCATCTCCGGTCTTCTGGCATTGATGAACCTGCTTCCTCATAGCGCTGATATCGCCAAAAGGAACATGGTGAAAACCAGGAATCAACGGCATGAAAGGACGACGAAACTCAGCCTTGGCGGTAGCGGACAGCGCACCGAGCGACTTACCGTGAAACGCGCCCGACGCGGCGATAAACGTATATTTACCGCGTTTGGACTGATAAGCCTTGGCCAGTTTCAGCGCCGCTTCAACCGATTCCGTTCCGCTGTTGCTGAAAAAACTGTATTTAAGATTGCCCGGCGTTAATGCCGCCAGCGTTTTAGCCAACATGGCCCGTAGCGGGTCGAGAAGTTCCTGACTATGCAGCGGTTGCTTGGCAAGCTGCTGCTCTACCGCGGCGATAACGGTGGGATTGCGGTGACCAACGCTGAAGATGCCAAAGCCGCCCAGACAGTCCAGATATTCATTTCCCTGGGTATCGACTAACGTATTCGGGCCGCTGGCGCGCCATTCAACCGCGCCATACTCGCCCCCGGAGGTGACGGATTTTCTGTATTCAAGAAAACCTGGATTGACGTATTCACGAAAAGAAGTTAGAACATCGCGATTTAATGCCGCCACCTCATCGGTGGTTAAGTTTTCGCTTTTAATCCAATGCAATGCCTGCTGAGTACACTCTAGCGGGTTGAGGTTTGACGTTGATCTGGACAAAATGCGCTCCTTTATAACTGATATCACGCGATATCAGTTTAATTAATGCACATAACACGCCAGTAAGCAGCCCCGAAAGCTAATAAAAGATTAAAACCTGATATGGCTTACAAAAGCGAAATAAAAAGACAAATAAAAATTAACCATCAGAATTAAAAGCTAATAGAGGGCTTGTTTTTAGAAAATAAACCGATAAACACCCTTTATTTGCACCACAAAAGCTCACATCGCCCCACAATAGTGCAATCACACCATCAGGATGCAGCGTTCGCGCGCGGGAAATATAAGCAGGCGGGGAAGACTGACTCACGCCGCATTACCGCGGTGAAAACGCAGGTCATGCGGCGTTGTACGCTCAGACGGGACTAATGTCGGATCATGATATGGCGAACAAGGGTGTAATCCTCCAGGCCGTATATCGACATATCTTTTCCGTAGCCGGATAGTTTCTGTCCGCCGTGCGGCATTTCACTGACCAGCATAAAATGGGTATTCACCCAGGTGCAGCCATATTGCAAGTTGGCCGCCAGACGATGCGCACGGCCGATATCCCTGGTCCAGACGGATGACGCCAGCCCATAGTTGGAATCATTAGCCCAACCAATCACCTGCTCTTCGTCATCGAACGGGGTGATGGAAACCACCGGACCAAAAACCTCTTTCTGGACGATCTCATCTTCCTGACGGGCGCCGGCCAGCACGGTCGGCTGGAAATAATACCCTTTTCCTTCTCTTTTCTCACCGCCCGTTACCACGGTGATATGCGCCTGCGCGCGGGCTCTTTCGACAAAACCAGCGACCCTTGCCAATTGCGCTTCGGTAATCAACGGTCCCAGTTCGGTGTTTTCATCCATCGGATCGCCCATATTCAGCGTAGACGCCGCCTTACCCAGTTCAGTCACGACCCGATCATAAACGCCGCGCTGGACATAAAGGCGACAGGCGGCGGTACAGTCCTGACCGGCGTTATAAAAACCAAAACTACGAATGCCGTCAACCACTTGTTCGATATCCGCGTCGTCAAAAACGATGACCGGCGCTTTACCGCCCAGCTCCATATGCGTGCGTTTAACGCTGGATGCCGTGTTGGAAATAATATTCACGCCCGTGGCGATCGACCCGGTCAGGGAGACCATGCGCACCTTTTCGTGGCCGGTAAGCGCGTTGCCCACGCCGGCGCCGTTGCCGAACAGGATATTCAGTACGCCGGCAGGCAGAATATCCGCCAGCAAATGGGCCAGGTAAAGGGCGGTCAAAGGCGTTTGTTCCGCCGGCTTCAGCACTACGCAGTTACCGGCGGCCAGCGCCGGCGCCAGTTTCCAGGACACCATCATCAATGGGTAGTTCCACGGGGCGATAGACGCCACCACGCCGACCGGATCGCGCCGGATCATTGAGGTATGCCCCTCAAGGTATTCGCCCGCCGCCGAACCGCTCAGACAACGCGCCGCGCCGGCGAAAAACCGGAACACATCGGCAACGGCCGGTATTTCGTCATTCAGCACCGCATGATAGGGTTTACCGCAGTTAAGGGATTCCAGTCGGGCAAACTCCGCGGCATGTTCCTCGATCACATCGGCAATTTTTAATAATAAGGCGGCGCGATCTTTGGGCGTCGTTTTTCCCCACTGCGCGAATGCCGCATCGGCGGCTTTCACCGCGGCATCAACCTGATGTAGGTCGGCCTGCGCTATCAATGCGATTTGCTCTCCATTTGCGGGATTAAAAACCGCCAGCACGTCCCCCTGACCCGCAACTTGTTTACCATCTATGAGCAATTTATCGTGCATAACACTTCCCTTATAAACAGAAAATCAGTGGTTTTTTACGCGTTACTGGTTCTTCACTTATAAAAGACACATGCAAAATATCGGCCACTTTACGCTGTATAAAATACCCGCGGCTCGTCAGTTAATATCAACAACGCGACCTTTCGTTCATCATGAGACGGTGCGGTATCGCTAACGTTTCTGTTCAGCCTCTTTTTTCGCGTCCGTCACCGCCTTTTTCGCCTTTTCAGCCAACGCGGCCACCTCTTCTTCGGTCAGCTTATCCGCCGCCTCACGCATTTTCGCCAGCCCTTCGCTGACAGTGGCATCTTTTTTGGGATCGGATTTAGTCATGTTTGATTTCCTGATAGACAATGGATTGAGGAATGTTCAGATAAGTGTAGTCCATCGCCGCCGCAAACCGCGCCGAAGGCAGTTTGCCGCCGGAAATCAGACGGCGGGCAACGATAACAGACGGAGATTCACGCGCCTGACAGATTAGAATAATCAGCCCTACGCAATCAAAACGATGCTCTATCGACTCGCCAGCTATTTTAACCATGACTAAGCGATGCCTGTAAAAAATAGCCCCTTTCATTTTTTCAAGTTACGGTGCCGGTTGTCCATGCCTCGTTTTATACCAATCTAATTCCCTCATAGATTTTATACGCCAATAAAAACTTAGCGCCAAATCGACATAAGCAATTTTATTTTTAAACTAATGCAACCGGCAATTCAGATCGGTTTATTTTCAAAATCCCATTTTTAAAAAAAGAAAATCTCGGCTTGGAAAACATCATTAGATAAAAACAGCTTAAAATAACCTGGTCATTATCATTAATTGGAATATTGAAAAAAAACGATAATTGACATTTTCGCCCGGCAAACAGCCCTTTCATCTAAAATAAAAAATCAAATAAAAATCAATAAACTAAAAAAAATCAACCACAAAAAAATGCTTAACCTCAAAAAAATAAAGGTTATTTATCAAAAAAATAAAACCGAGCAAGTCATAACAGAGAACCAACCAACAACAAAAAAATAACAATGGAGTGATAGATTTTTAATATTTAAAACCCTGTTCAATCTGAATATAATGCATTGATTTTCAATTCATATTAAAAAACTAAAGTCATAATTAAAAAACTAAATAAAGCAAAGGGAAGTGATTATTGAGAGCTAGTTCTTCTATTTTGAATAAAATACTGAAAGATAAAAAATAGTAGACTCAGATCAAAAAAATAAAGCGCAAACGCCCCATATAGTACCCGTGACGAAGGTAAGACAACTTTATTAATTAACCCGTCACTTCGAGCAATGGGGTATATAATGGATTTTATCATTCAATTAGTCATTGTCCTGATCTGCCTTTTTTATGGGGCAAGAAAAGGTGGGATAGCTCTGGGATTATTAGGCGGTATCGGGCTCGTTATTCTGGTATTTGTATTCAAGCTCCAGCCAGGCAGACCGCCTATTGACGTTATGCTGGTCATCATCGCTGTGGTGGCGGCATCGGCTACGCTTCAGGCCTCAGGCGGTCTGGATGTGATGTTGCAGATCGCTGAGCGTCTGCTGCGGCGTAATCCCAGATATGTTTCGATTATCGCGCCGTTCGTTACCTGTATCTTGACCATCCTGTGCGGTACCGGCCATGTGGTTTATACCATCCTGCCGATTATTTACGATGTCGCCATCAAGAATAATATCCGTCCGGAAAGACCCATGGCCGCCAGCTCCATCGGCGCGCAGATGGGGGTTATCGCCAGTCCGGTATCGGTAGCCGTTGTGTCGCTGGTGGCGATGCTGGCTAACTTTACCTTCCACGGCAAACACCTGGAGTTCCTCGACCTGCTGTCGATTACCATTCCGTCTACCTTGTTGGGTATTCTGGCCATTGGTATCTTTAGCTGGTTCCGCGGTAAAGATTTGGATAAGGATCCGGAGTTTCAGAAATTTATCTCTGTTCCGGAAAACAAGGAATATGTGTATGGCGATACCGCGACGCTGCTGGACAAAAAACTGCCGCGCAGCAACTGGGTCGCCATGTGGATCTTTTTGACCGCCATTGCCGCCGTCGCCATTCTGGGCGCGGTATCCGAATTGCGTCCGCATTTCGGCGGTAAGCCCTTATCCATGGTGCTGGTTATTCAGATGTTTATGCTGTTGGCTGGCGCAATCATCATTATCGCCACCAAAACCAACGCGGCTTCCATCTCGAAAAACGAGGTGTTCCGCTCCGGTATGATCGCCATCGTCGCCGTTTATGGGGTTGCCTGGATGGCGGAAACCATGTTCGGCGCGCATCTGGAAGAGATTAAATCCACGCTGGGTACGCTGGTATCACAGTACCCGTGGGCCTACGCGATTATTCTGCTGCTGGTGTCGAAATTCGTTAACTCTCAGGCCGCCGCTTTAGCCGCTATTGTGCCGATTGCATTGGCGATCGGCATCAACCCGGCTTATATCGTCGCCTCCGCGCCCGCTTGTTACGGTTACTACATTCTGCCGACCTACCCAAGCGACCTGGCCGCCATTCAGTTCGACCGCTCAGGTACAACAAAAATCGGCCGTTTTGTTATTAACCACAGCTTCATCCTGCCGGGCTTAATCGGGGTGTTTACATCCTGTGTATTCGGCTGGGTGTTTGCCGGTTTGTACGGCTTCCTCTAATTACCACTTCTGTATGACAAGACCGTTCGGAAAACCGGACGGTCTTTTGTTTTACTTGATTAGGAACAGAATGCTTACATTTCCTCTAATAATCATTTATCTCCAAAAATAAGTGATTACACTCATTCTCCATTTGCCTATTCCCTTTCACATGACCGATCTATAAACGGCTTATTATCTTGCTCCCATTACCTATAGCAGGGTGACTTTTCCCTACGTGCGGCGTTTAATGATCTAAGCGGCGATAATATTCGCAATCGCGACAGCCGCAATAATCCAGAGCAATGTAATTACCCAGTGAAATTTATTTTTAATAAAAATAATGATGATTAGTCTTATTATCAGAAGACAACAAGGGGGAATAGATGACGAATCCGTGGCAAAAGGTTTCCTTGTCCGATTATGAATCACATATGCAACTGCCGGACGTTGGGCAGCTACAGGCGTTGAACAACATTATGCGCCACCAGTTCAATGATTTTCCTGTAAAAACATTATGTATACTTGGCGTGGCCGGCGGTAACGGACTGGAACATATTGACGGCAAGTCGATTGAAAAAGCGTATGGCGTGGATATCAACGAAGACTACCTGAAAAACTGCCGGCAGCGTTATCGCCATATGGGCGATACGCTGAGGCTGTTAAACCTCGATCTGACCCGGCCGGACACACAGCTCCCCGCGGTGGATTTAGTTGTCGCCAATCTGCTTATTGAATATATCGGATTAGAGGTATTTTGCGCCAGGTTGCAAAATCATCCAGCCCAATATGTCTCCTGCGTGATTCAAAAAAATAACGACGATGGTTTTGTATCCACATCACCCTATCAGGATGCCTTCGTTGATATCTCACAGGTGTATCATCAGATCAATGAAGAAACCACCACTGCCGCCATGGCGGCGATCGGCTTTTCATTAAAAGCGAAAGCTATTACGGTATTACCGAATCGGAAACAGCTGATAACGTTGGATTTCCAGCGCCGGTAAGCCCGCCCGGCGGGCAGATGGAAGACATTGCCCGCCCGGATGGTTGATGAGAGAATGTCTGCCGCAGTTTCCCGGCGAGTTGAGCCGCAGTGAAACAAAGTCGGTTATTTTGCAAAATGGTGGTAAAAAAATATGAGTAATGGAGGCATGATTTTTCTTGCCGTAGCCATTGTGATGGAAGTGATTGCAACGACCTGTCTGAAAGCGTCGGAGGGTTTTAGCCGTTTGTTGCCCAGTATCATCACCGTTGTCTGTTATGGACTCTCATTCTGGTGCCTTTCCATCACCATGAAGACGTTACCGATAGGGATAATTTATGCTATCTGGTCTGGCGTCGGTATTGTACTCATCGGCGCCGTCGGGTGGTTGTTCTACGGTCAGAAACTGGATTTACCCGCACTCATCGGTTTAGGCATGATTATCGGCGGCGTTGTGGTGGTAAACGTTTTTTCATCCTCGGTCAGCCACTAGGCGAAGCGAGACAATCACCCCGGGAGGCGTAATACGCCAACCTCATCCCGGGGGCTCTATATAACTCCGGCGTTTAAAAACCTTCCTTTTGTTGCACGGGTTCGCTGCCGACGTGTCTTAACTCGCGCTCATATTGCCGCGCTTTTTTCTCGTCGAACTGCCCTTCCCATTTGGCAATCACCAGCACCGCCAGCGCATTGCCGACCACGTTCAGCGCGGTGCGCGCCATATCCAGAATACGGTCCACGCCGGCGATAAACGCCAGACCTTCCAACGGGATCCCCACGCTGCCCAGCGTCGCCAGCAGCACAACGAAGGAGACGCCCGGCACGCCGGCAATCCCTTTCGAGGTCAGCATCAGAGTCACGACCAGCACGATTTCCTGCCCGATCGACAACTCGATGCCATACAGTTGCGCGATAAAGATCGCCGCAATACTCTGATAAAGCGTGGAACCATCCAGATTGAACGAATAGCCGGTCGGCACGACAAAGCTGGTGATCGATTTCGGCGCGCCGTAGGCTTCCATCTTCTCAATGATGCTCGGCAACACCGTTTCTGAGCTGGCGGTGGAATAAGCGAGGATCAGTTCATCTTTCAGGATGCGAATCAGCGTGATAACGCGCAGTTTGCACACACGGGCAATCGCGCCCAGCACCACCAGGGCAAAAAACAGTATTGCGACGTAGACCAGCACAACCAGTTTCGCCAGCGGTAATAATGAGGCGAAACCAAAATTGGCCACCGTAACGGAAATCAGGGCAAATACGCCGACAGGCGCATAACGCATGATCATGTGCGTAACTTTGAACATGCTCTCCGAAACGCCGCGAAACACCTTCAGCAGCGGCTCACGGTGCTCTTTTGGCAAAGAAGAGAGCCCCAGGCCAAACAATACCGAGAAGAAAATGATCGGTAGCATCTCCCCATTGACCATGGCGGAAAAAATGTTCGATGGGATTAAGGACAACACGGTGCCAACCAGGCTATGGGAACCATTTTGCACATGTTCGGTGGTTTTCTCATATTGAGAAATATCAACAGCCGTCAGGATCGACATGTCAATCCCCGCGCCCGGTTGAAACACGTTCGCTAACGTAATCCCCAATATAATGGCCAGCGTGGTGACAATTTCAAAATAGATAATGGTCTTAAAACCAAGCCGTCCTAACTTCTTGGCATCACCGACACCGGCAATCCCCACAATCAGCGTCGCGATAACAATCGGCACGACGATCATCTTAATCAGCCGGATAAAAATATCGCCGGCAGGGCTGAGAATATTGCTGACAAGCCATTGCCGGTTTTCAGGTTGATCGTGCAATACCGCGCCAAGCGCGATACCCAGGATTAACGCAATAAGAATTTGCCAGGCCAGGCTGATTTTCTGTATTTTCATAGAGCTCTTCCTTTCAAAACTCCTCGCCGGGAACGAACGACGATAGCGCAAATTTCAGCTCAAATTGAGCCGTAAAGTAAGCGTGGAGGTGACGAATATCGGGTATGTTTGATGGGCGGCAGGCGAAAGTTTTCTCGATGCCAGTACACAAGGATGAATCACATAGTTATTCAATAAAAGCGCACAAGTATTTGTATCTAAAAACAAAACACCAAACATATGTTATTGTTATGCCGAGGGATGCTACTATCCCGCCACGGTGAGATCAAGTGGATTGTTCATAAGCAAAGCCATAATTATGCTAATGGAATGCATTTGCGCGACGATTTGGTCGCGGTAGAAAACAAGCGTGAAAAAGCGCGACCAGCCAGAAATGTTCTGGCTGGTTAATCAGTTATCTTAACGGATTGCGGGGGATACCCATGCGATATCCTGCAAGAGGCCGGGGGAAGAAACAGGCGGAAAAATTAAATCTGGAAATCGATAACGCTCTCATCATTCTCTGCAAATACCCGCTCTTTAATCTCCGCCTGCGACAGCTCGGTGTTACATAGCTGGATAAATTTCCAGGCGTAGTTACGTTGTAACTGATTCTTTTTTAATCCCAGCCAGACGGTATTCGCCTCAAACAGATGTTCAGCGCTCAGGCGCACCAGCCCTTTGTCCCGAACCGGATCGTAAGCCTTATCGGCCAAAATCCCGACTCCGAGTCCCAACTCCACATAGGTTTTGATGACATCCGAATCCTGGGCGGTCAGCGTAATGTCCGGCTCCATCCCCACCGCCTGGAAGGCGTGATCCACGCGGGAGCGTCCGGTAATGCCCTGACGATAGGTAATCAACGGCACGGCGTTAAGCATATCCAGCGTCACAATCTGTTCCCGAGCCAGCGGATGCGCCTCCGGCACCACGATCGCATGGTGCCAGCGGTAATAAGGAAAAGCCGCCAGCGAGGGATCGTTCATCAGCCGTTCGCTGGCAATGCCGATATCGGCTTCCCCTGAATGCAGCATGGCGACGATTTCATCCGGCGTTCCCTGATTCAGCACCAGACGCACCTGAGGATAAAGTTCACGAAACGCCATAATCACTTGAGGCAGACTGTAACGAGCCTGAGTATGAGTGGTGGCGATCACCAGTTGCCCGGTATCATTGTTGGTGAACACATTCGCCAGACGGCGAATGGTGCTGGCGTCATTCAGGATCCTGTCGGCCACCGTCAACAACGCTTTACCTGGTTCCGTCATTCCCAGCAAACGTTTACCGCGTCGGACAAAAATTTCAATCCCCAACTCCTCTTCCAGCTCGCGGATATGACGACTCACGCCGGATTGGGAAGTAAACAGGCTATTCGCCACCTCGGTCAGGTTGTAATTGCACCGCGCTGATTCACGAATAATCTTCAATTGCTGGAAATTCACCTTGCACTCCATCACCATTGCCCGAAACATGTAATAGAGATACGAAGGAATAATACCCAGGACAAATAAGTAAATGGATTTGTTTATATTTTTTTATACTAAAGCCATCTCCCAAATGCATTTCCAACGGTAACTCAGCGCCATCAACAATAAAAACACATCAAATTCAATTAATTAAAAATACAACACAAAGACAATGGTTTTTGACCGCGCGCGACCGTTAAATCTTTTTGCCATGAATTATAAGATTTACATCTATAGATTATCTCGCTCTCACGGGATCAAAGGGCCGTGCGGCGGATTTAAAATCGCACGCGACGGCAAGAAGAGGAGTGACCCGACGCCGCTTGAGCGCCGGGCGATATCTGCATTTTTCCATCCCCCCCGCGCTACGTCATCATAAAGATCACCACGCCTTCAGTGAAAATCCCGACGGCGGTTCCCACCAGTATCGCCGAGGAAGCGGATTCAACATAAGTATCGCTGCGTATCGCAAACATGCCGGCGGCGATAGCGGACGGCGTCGCGCCGATGATCACCACCTGCTGCATCAGGCTGGGGCTGAGCCCGAAAGCAATGCCGGCTGCGGCCATAATGGCTGGCTGTACCAGATTTTTCAGGCTGATGTTGGTCAGGGTATGCAGATTAAATTTCGGGTTTTCGCCATAAAACAGCAGGCCAAGCGCAAACAGAGAAATGCCGCCGGCAGTTTTACCCATCATATCAATCGACGAATACAACAGCGCCGGAATTTTGACGCCCAACAGGCTGAGCGTCACGCCCAGAATCGGGATCCACACGATCGGATTGCGAGCGGCCTTATACAGATTGCTCATGATCATGATGCCCAAGCTCTCCTGACGCTCGGCATTGCCGCCGTTATCGCCCATACGGATAAGCACAATCGTCAACGGGATCATAAACACGCTGGTGATCAGGTTGCCGATCAATACGCCAAGAAACCCTTCGGGTCCGATTAGCACCGCCAACACCGGCGCGCCGAAATAAGCCATATCGGGAAAGGCGCAGACAAGCGACTGAATCGCGCTGGTCTTGATATCGTGGCGAAAAACTAATCGGGAAATACACAGTGTCAGTAGATAAGCGCCCATCAGACCGATAAACAACACGGCCACAAAAGAGAAATTCTTTATTTTATCAGGGTCGGTATTCAAGGCGCCGATAAACAAATGCAACGGCAAGGCAAAACGGATAACGACCGTCGCCAATACGCCGGCATCATCCCGTTTCATATAATTTAATTTCCCACTCAACCATCCCATCAGCATAATAAATACCAATGGAAATAAGGACGATAATAATAATGAAGACATGAAAAAAATACCTTTTTATCTGTGTTATAAGATAAAGGCGTTTTTATCTTATTTATTATCTCCTCATTGTGATTATCGTCACATGATTTTTTATATTTAATTTTCAATAATTAATAAATACAAAACAAACTAATATAACAAATTAATAAAAATTAAAACTCATATAATAATTAATATACCCTGAATAATTTCAACCTTGCGGAACCCGATAATCGCGGGATAAATTCGGTGAAACGCATTTTACCTTTTATAAAAAACATCTCTACCTCATTGAATCCGCCGAATAATTGAAGTTATTTTCATCTTATTTAAACAATCATCTTCCAATTCGCTATTACTCACGGATGCCAATAAAACAGCAAGGAATGCCGAAGAATGAGTAATATCGCAGAAAGACATCGTAAAAACCTCTGGCTGAGATTGTCAAAAAAACGCCCGCCTGTCTGTCATGCCGCAGCGTTAAACAGGTATACTCGCCATATTGCATGCGCGTTGCCGCATTCGGTCGTGCGATGGTCACAATACAGGCGCGATTCAAATAACAAACAGGTTTAATCATGCTAACCGGTATTCTTTTTGCCCTTTCCGCGGGATTAATGTGGGGATTAGTCTTTGTCGGCCCTCTGCTGGTGCCTGAATATCCCGCCGCGCTGCAATCAACGGGACGCTATCTGGCGTTCGGCCTGATCGCATTACCGCTGGCCTGGCTGGATCGACGCCGGCTAAGTCGGCTAACCCGTCAGGACTGGTGGGAGGCGGCCAAACTCACCACCGTCGGCAATCTGCTTTACTACTTCTTTCTCGCCAGCGCCATTCAGCGCACCGGCGCGCCGGTGTCAACCATGATTATCGGCACGTTGCCCGTGGCGATCGCGGTAACGGCGAATCTGCTCTACGGCCAACGCGACGGCCGGGTTTTGTGGCGCCAACTGATACCGGCGCTGATGCTGATTGCCGTAGGACTCGTTTGCGTCAATATTGCCGAACTGCAATCCTTAACGGTGACGCTGGATGTCTGGCGCTATGTCAGCGGCATTATTCTGGCGTTTATATCCGTGATCTGCTGGACCTGGTATCCGCTGCGCAACGCCCGCTGGCTGCGCGCGCATGCCGATCTGCCGCCGACGACCTGGGCGACGGCACAGGGCGTAGCCACGCTGCCGATCGCCTTGCTCGGTTATATGTTGGTATGCGGCCATCTTGCGTTGACCGACAGCGCGTTCACCCTGCCGCTTGGCCCTCATCCTGAGGTGTTCATTCCCCTGATGATCGCCATCGGGCTGTTTTGCTCATGGCTGGGCACCCTATGCTGGAATGAAGCCAGCCAACGTCTGCCAACCGTGCTAATCGGTCCGCTGATTGTATTCGAAACGCTGGCGGCGCTATGTTACGCCTTTATCCTGCGTCAAACCTGGCCGCCATTGCTGACCTTGACCGGCATCGTCTGTCTGGTGACTGGCGTAATTTATGCGATGCGCATCAAACCCCAGCCGGCGGCGGCGGCGGTATCGGCGTCGCTTCCCGCGGGAAAATAGGCAGGCTCGGCTATTTAGCGCCCAGGCAGGCGCTAAAAATGGGCGACGTCGACCCGATCAACGAATTTAATCGTCAACCCCGTCACGCCCCGTGCGCCAGGCGCACAAACAACGCCGTCAACTGTTGTTCATTCCGCGCGCCTTGATGTTGCGCGATCACCTTACCGTTGTCGTCGATGATAAATGAAGTGGGCGTACCGATAACCTGATAGCGCTCTTTGGTGATCCCCAGTTGATCGCGGATCACCGGATAGCTGATCTGGTGCTGCGCCAGCAACGGGGAAATATCCACGCCGTCCGGATCGGTATTCACCGCCACCACCACCACCCGATCACCGTAACGCCGGCTCAGCTTTTCCAATGTCGCCATTTCCGCCAGACAACCGCCGCAGCCCGAAGACCAGAAATTCAGATAAACGCTTTTCCCCTGCCAGCGAGACAGTTCCGCCTGCCGCCCGGTTAAATCATAGGCGGCCAGCGCGGGCGCTTTCCCGCCGATGCTTACCTGTTCCTCTTTGCAGCCGCCCAGTAACGCCAGCGCGCCCAACGCAAGAAAAAGGGTTAACCCGTTACGCCACCGCATGATGATTAACCTCCTCGCCTAAATATTTACCGTGCTGCAAACGGATAATACGATCGGCAAACTTACCCAGCTCAGGGTTATGCGTCACCATCACAATGGTGCGTCCCTGACGGTGTAAATCTCTCAGCAGATCCAACACCCGCTGTTCGTTCTCTTCATCCAGATTGCCGGTCGGCTCATCGGCGAAAATCACCGGCGGCTCGTTGACCAATGCTCTGGCGATACACACCCGCTGCTGTTCGCCGCCGGACAGCTGACTGGGCAAATGGCCGATGCGGTGTTCCAATCCGACCTGAGCCAGAACCCGTTTGGCGGCTTCCTCATCGACCACGCTGTGGTAATGCTGCGCCAGCATGATATTCTCCAGCGCCGTCAGAAAGGGGATCAGATGAAACTGCTGGAACACCAGTCCGATTTTATCGGCGCGAAATTTGCGTCTTCCCTCTTCATCCAACGCGGCGGCGTCGACGCCGTCCAGCAGCACCTGACCTTCGCTGACCGTATCAAGACAGGTAAGGATATTCATCAACGTGGTTTTACCCGATCCCGACGCGCCCATGATGGCGACGAATTCGCCGCGGGCGATGCGAATGTTGATATCTTCCAGCGCGGTAACCTGTCCGAAACGCTTGTATAGCCCGCGAGTCTCAATCACCGCCTCCGGCGTCTGCCCCGCGATCCGACCCTTTATTAATGAGGACATCGCACTACTCTCCTTTTAAAACTTTAGCCGGTTCGATATAAATCGCCCGCCGGGTGGGAACAATGGCCGCGACGGCGGCGACCAGCAAAGAGAGCGTCAGCGTCAACGGGAAGACCGGCGCCCGCAGCGAAATCGTCGCATTGAACACCGCCATTCCGAGGATCTGAGCCAGCAGGTACCCCAGCACCGAACCGCACGCCACCGCCGCCAGCGCGATAATGCCGGTTTCGGCCAGCATCTGGCGGATAATATCCCGCCCGCTGGCGCCCAGCGCCTTCTGCAAGGCAAACTCGCGCGAACGTTCACCGACAATCGCCATCAACGTCGTGTTGACGCACAGGGATGAGAGCACCAGAATAACGGCCGAAACCAATCCCATCAGTCCCTTGATCTTATTGAGCACCTGACCTTCGGAAGCCGAGACCTTAAGGATCGGCCTGATTTCCAACTGCGGATATTGCTGCTGCAAGCGCCCGGCGAACCGATCCACCTGTCCCAGATCGTTACTGACGCTGAGCAGCGCATTACTGATCGTGCCGGCTTTATTCAGCCACTTCTGCGCCAGATCCAGACTGACGATCAGCATATTGTCCGTGGCGTCGCCGGACTCGACGATGCCTTTAATCTGCAAACGTTGCTTCTCGCCATCGTCCACCAGCGTAATGCTGTCGCCGACCTTCACATTCAGCCGCTCCGCCAGCTTGACGCCGATCATCGCGTTGCGATCGTCAAAGCTGACGCCGATCCAGTTACCTTTCACCTGCCAGTAAGGCGCCAGCGGACGCAATGATTCGAACCACACGCCCATCAGCACCACTTTTTCCAGTTCGGTTCGCGCCATGCCGTACAGATAGGGGCTGGCCGCATTGATGAGCCCGGCCGGCGCGTTATCCATAATTTGCTGGAACGTGGCCTGCGGCAACGAACTTCCCCGCGCGGGGCCGATATAGAAATTCGCCCCGAAGGTGCGCAGTTCCTGACTCATCTTGGCGTTGATATCGAAATAGACGGCGGACATGGCGGTCACTATCGCCGCGCCGACCATCAGAGCGGCGAACACCACGCCGACCCGCTGCATTCGCAGTCGTAGCGCGCGCAGCACCAGTCGCCAGAACATGCCGTTCATCCAGGCGTTAGCGGCCATACAGCACCTCCACCGGATACAGTTTGGCGATACGCCGCGCCGGGAACCAGGTGCCGATAACGGCAATCAGCATCGAAATCACCAGCACGCAGGGGATCACGATCCAGGCGAAGCTGAGCGGCACGCCAAACAGCATCAGTCCGATAGCCTTCGCCAGCCCCCAACCCGCCACGCAGCCGATGAGGCCGCCGAGCAAACCGCTCAGCGCCGCTTCCAGATAGAACAGCAGCATGATCTGCCATTGGCGGGCGCCCAGCGCTTTCATCAGGCCAATCTCTCTGGCCCTTTCCATAATGGTGCTGGTCATCAGCGAGGCGATCCCCATGGCGGCGGCGACCAGCGCGGCAAACGTGACCACCGCCAGCAACAGTTGGATCTTATCGATCACCACCCCCTCCGACGCGGCCACCTGCCAAATAGGGCGAACCACCGAGCCGGAGATGGCCTCTTCCAGTTGATGAGCGATGGAAGAGACATAGGCGGTGCAGTACCAGAGGTCATACTCTTCGGCGTTCAGCGCGTCCAGGTTTTCACGCGCCCGGCGCGACAGATCGTTTTCCGGCACCGTCAGCGCCGACACGCGGATCGCCTGAATCTTTCCTTCCAGCCCCAGCAAATGCTGCACCACCGCCAGCGGCATCACCAGACGATTCTCTTCATCGCCGCCGCTGGTCAGAATGCCGCTTACCCGCGCCGGGATCTCGCCTGTCGACCCCTTCAACCGAAGCCGGCTGCCCACCTGCCAGCCATTTTGCCGGGCCAGTTGTTTCCCCGCCAGCACCTCGGCGACTTGCCCTTCGACAACCGGCTCCTGCGGCCACTGGCCGGCGACCTGCCAATACGGGCTGACGGTTTGCTGCCCGGTGCGGTAGTCCTCTTCATCCGGCACCGCGACGGGCTGGGAGAAAAACGTACCCAATACCGCAACCGGCTGTCCGTTAATCTCGACGTCGCCGCTGAGCAACGGCGCAAAGCCGACGATATTGTTACGCCAGAAGATATCCTTGATGTTCGGCAGTTCCGCCTCGTCGAGAAAGTCCTGCCCGTCCAGCGGATTGCTGCGTTCGCCGAATAAGGCCGGCAACGCCGCCTGTCCCGCCGGTTCAATCAGGATATTCGCGCCATAGGATTTCAATTCGCGCGACATTTTGTCGCCGATATCGATAGAGACCGCCAACAGCGCCGAAATCAACCCGGCCGCTAAAAAGACCGTTAATATCGCCAGCGATTTACGCCGGATATTTCGGCGCCAGGACTGGCGTAACATGCGCCATAACATCGTTATTCCCCTTCCGCTTGATCGTCAGCCGCCGACCTGGCGGCGACATATTTGCCAGGACTTTCACGGAAACGGTTGTAGTTGGCTTCAGACGAGAAGAAATAGGTTTTACCGGCATAGCGATACTTGTGCTCGGCTTTCACATTGGTGAGCGTTGAACCATCCACCGGATCGACCACCTCCAGGGATATCACGGTCGTGAAATAGTTGGCGCCCGCCGCCAGCGACGCGTGGCTAATCACCAGTTCGCGATCGTCATTGCTCCAGCCTTCTATCGGCACCGGATTACAGCCGCCCGCCTTACCGATGGAGGGAATAAAGATACGCACGTCGCAGGCCACGCAAATCACCTGATTGCCTTCCATCACGTAGCCCTGATCGCCGCATAGCAGGCAGGCGTCGAAAACCACGCCCAGCCGCAGCCGATCCGGATAACGGTTAATGACGAAAAAACGCACCGCTTTGCCGTCGTCGGCGACCCAGACAAACCGGTGCAGCTTGCCGTCGCGGATCTGTTCGATCGGGATATGCACCTTGCCGTCTTCGGCCAGCGTCACCGGCAATGCCTCAGACAGGCGCGGCGGACGGGAGGCCACCTGATCCCAGTAAAGTTGTCCCAAAACGATCGCCAGCAGCGCCGCCGCGGTCGCCAGCACCGTGCGACGCACATTGCGGTAATCGGCCGTGGCTTTACGTTTGGCGATGGCCTGCGTTTCCGAGCGCATCCGCCGGCGCGCGCGTAATAACGGCGGCAGGTAACAGAACGCCGCTAATGCCATTAATAGCGCGCTCAGATAATTCAACAGCCAGGCGCTGTTGGTCACCTGGGCGACATAGCTCAGGCGCGGTTTGGTCAGCCCCAAAACCTGTAGCTTTATCAATAGCAACAGCAGGTTGCCGCTGATCGGCAACATTAATAAGGCGACCAGCAAAATAAGCAGCGGCCAGCGCAGCGCGCGAATGCGTCGGACGATCATGCCGCAAAGCGCGGCGCTGAACGTCAGCCAGCCTAAGGCGATAACCACGGCGCTGAAATTCAGCAGGAGTTCGGTATTCACCACATGGGTGGCGGTTAAGGCGCTCAGATTGGGATCGCCGCCCCAATGGATAGCCGCGCCGGCGACCAGCGCCGCTTGCCAGAAATAGCCGATACGCGCGTGGGAGAAAAATTGGCTGACGAGAAACAGCGCTAAAGCCGCCGCCTGGATACCGGTTATCCACAGTTGCAGTTGCTGTCCGCCAGGCAGGCGTACCCCAACCAACGTACCGAGAATCAGCGCCAGCAGCGTTATCCAGGCTAACGGTCTGATTTCTGGCGTGGAACGGTGGCTCCAGTTCAACCCTAACAGCAACGCTATCGGCAGGAACGCCTGTAGCGTGGTCACAAAGAAATAACTCATATCCCCGTCATCTTTCAAATTGCAGGCGCGTCGGCGGCTTTACTCGCGCCTATCCGTGGAGCCAGCCGCCTTCAGGCGTCGCTGCCGAGAGGTGAATATGACCGCGATGACGAAGAACGCATCGCGGTCGGGAGGATCACTTGATGCCGACGTATTTAAAGTCGAAGCTGACATCAAACGGCTTCCACCAGCGGCCGACGCCGGTTTCGCTGTCGGTATGACGATGCATGCCGGCTTTGGAAGGCGGGTCGATATGGTAAACCACCTTGTAGTTGCCGACGCCCATCATTTTGATGTTCGCGCCGTAGTGCGGACCATCGCTGGCGACCATCGGCATAAAGTTGCCTTCCTGTTTGGCGCCGGTATCGGTGTTGGTCAGGGTATAGGCGATAGTCAGGTTCGGCATCCATTCGCCGGCGCCGAAGCCGTTCTTATTGCCTTCAACCGCATGGATATCCGCTTCCAGATGGATATCCGATTTTGCCGCCGGCAGTCCCATACCGCGAGGTTCCATGTCGATCGGTTGCAGATAAACCGCAGCAATCTCCATTTCATTGAGAGTGACCGGCTCGCCAGCCGGGTACTCTTCAAACGCCAACACCGCAGGGGCGGTGAAAAGACCGGCGATTACCGCGCCCGCAATCAGACTTTTTCGCATGTTCATCAAACCCATCCTCATATCATCAATGTAAAAAATTATCTTTCGTTTAGCGCTTTTCATCACTTCCAGAATCAGGCGACCGCGGCGCGCCGCCGCATAATCAGCAGCGCGACTAACGCGGCGAGCAACAGCGCGGCTTGCGGTATCAGCGTTTCCACATAGGGATAAATCCCCAGGCCGCTGATTTCAGGCACGCCGGTCAGCAATGTCGGTTCAAACAATTTGCCTTCGATCAGCTCCAGCACCCCTTTGCCGGCAAAGACAAACGCCATCAGATACATAAAGCAGCCGGTGAACATAAAGAAAGGCTTAAGCGGAAGTTTAACCACCGTGAATCGCATAATCAGATAGGCGATAACCAGGATCACGCAGCCGATGACGAAGCCCGCCAGAATCGAGAGATGCCCCATCATATTGTTCGCATCCCCCGCCAGCGCGTAGTAAAACAGAACGGTTTCCGCACCCTCACGGTAGACCGCCAGAAAACTGGTCAGCCATAACCCCACCAGCGACCCGCTGCTCAGGGAGTGCGACAATTTACCTTCCAGATAGGCTTTCCAGTGGCGGGCTTCCACTTTCGACAACAGCCAGTAACTCATAAAGAACAGCATCACCACGGCGATCAGCATCGTGACGCCTTCCAGCAGCTCGCGGCTGGCGCCGGCGTTGGTAAACAGCAACTGGAAAATAACGGCGGTGATCACGCTGCACAACAGCGCGACATAAACAGACTGTCGGATCAGCGGCAGCTTATCGTGCTGGCCGTTTTTCACCAGATAGGCGACGATGGCCGCCACAATCAGTAACGCTTCCAGCCCTTCTCGCACAATGATCAACAGGCTATAGACCAACAGGCTCCAGTGGGTATCGCCGCCGTCCCCCAGCATGGCGACGGCATTCGCCAGATCCTGCTTCAGCGCGTCCGCCTGCGCTTGCAGCTGTTCTACCGGCTGTCCGGCGCTCATCAGGCTGACCAGACGAGTAAAATACCCTTCCAGCGTGGACTTGAACGCGGCGTTGCGGGAACCGACTTTGTTTTCCATCCCGCTGGCTTCAAACAGATCGAAATAGGCGTCCTGCACCGCCATTATGGCGGGTCGGGACTGCCCCTGACGATATTGTTCGATAGCGTCCAGCATCGCCTGATTGATATCGGCGGCGACCTTGCCCCAGTCGGCGTCAGGCACATCATCGGCGGCGATGCCGGCATCGTCTTCCGGAGTTGCCGTGACTGGCTGGCTATCGCGCGTGGTGGGCAGCCCCGGCAGCAGATCCTCAATATCCTGTAGTAGCGTCGTCACGCGATAGGCGACTTCGCTCATCTGATCCGGTTGATTCGTCATGGCGATCAGCGCGGAGAACTGCTGATTAATGGCGGCGGCCTGCTGCGCGGAACGGTTCTGACGCACGGACATTTCCATCTCGGAGTTTTTAAACCCCTGATAGAGCGCCTGCTGCACATTCTGGCTGGCTTTGCTGTAATCGCCGGCCTGATAATCGCTTATCGCCTGCGCCAGCGAATCATCGATAATCTTGAAACTCTGCTGCCAGTACAGCGCGATATCCGTATTGTCATACGCGCCGTGCTGCTCCTGCGCCACCAGCTTATGCCCTTCCGCCAGAACGGGCTGCACCGCGTTCAGTTCCCCTTTCAGCCAGGAAATTTTGGCCTGTACATCGGCCAGCGGTTTTCCGGCGCCGATCATGCGGCGGATTTCACCGAACGTCGCTTCCAGTTGATAGCTTTTTTGCGCGGAGATATTGATACGAATGGGGCCTTCAAGATTTTCGAACACTTCGAAATAGGCCATTTGCACTTCGGTACGGGCTTCGTCCGGCTTCTGCTGCGCATACAACTGAGCCGTTTTATCCAGCCGGGATTCGATATCCTGAATAAATGAAACATAATCGGTTGCGGCTAAAGCCAGCGAGCAGCTCAACAGCCAGCACAACGCCAAGAAGAATTTTTGCCACATAGACATAATAGGAGTGAACGCTAATGGTATTTATTCTCATTATCACCCCATGGAGTGGACAATTTTTGATTCACATCACAAAATCGAATTTATTGACGCAAAAAATATGTAACATCTTGTTCCAACTCTTCCATCTGCCGCAAAACATCGAGTGTCGACTGCGCTTCCTCTTCATCTAAACGGCTCATGGCGAAGCCGACATGAACCAGCACCCAACTGCCGATCAGCTGTTGACGATCCACGCCATCCAGCACCAGGGCGATATTCACCTCGCGCCGGACGCCGCAGACATCAACCCAGGCGAGTTGTTCGTCCCCGGATGCCAACGCCACGACCTTTCCCGGAATACCCAAACACATAATCATCCTCCAACGCTAGCGGCCGGTCATATCATCCTGCCATTGTAATAAAAATGAATATTGCAATTTTTATGCCATAGTAGAAACAATGTGCATAATGACATTGCTAACGCCCTGTTAATTAGCGTCTTCATTACAGAAAATGAGATAAATTTACATAATGCGTCTGTAGTTAGGCTATGTATTTCCATGCTCCCATGCGCTGTGAATGCCGCCTCGCCAACCTGGGTCATCCCCGTAAACACCCCTCGTCATCCCCGCGGCTGTAGGCGGGGATCGACTGCTGAAACCGTAAACAGCCATCGGCTGATTCCCGCCTATGCGGGAATGACACGCGGGCGAGATGTGACTTTGGATAATCAACATGGTACCCACTGCGACTCCGTCATCCCCGTAAACACCCTCCTCATTTCCACAAACACCCTGTCATCCCCGTAAATACCCCTCGTCATCCCCGCAAACACCCTGTCATCCCCGCAAACACCCCTCGTCATCCCCGCGGCTGTAGGCGGGGATCGACTGCTGAAACCGTACACAGCCATCGGCTGATTCCCGCCTACGCGGGAATGACACGCGGGCGAGGTGTGACTTTGGATAATCAACATGGTACCCACCACGACCCCGTCATTCACGCAAACACCCTGTCATCCCCGTAAACACCCCGTCATCCCCGCGGTCGTAGGCGGGGATCGCCTACTGAAACCGTACACAATCATCGGCTGATTCCCGCCGGTCTCCACGCGACGAAAAAGCGCCAGACGTAAAAAATAATCTCATCGTCAAAAGTGTCGAAACCGCCGGCCGGGAAGCTGTCGACACTAATGTCGAGCGCATCGCCTCCCTCAGTGCGATAGCCGTCGTCTCTTGCCTCAGCCCTTGGCCGCCGCGCTCTGGCGCTATCATTTCCTGACGTGGCACGAAATATGCTTCAGCGCTGCAAACGCTAATATTTCCCCACGGAGGGTATGGCTATGAACCGCTTCGTCATTGCGGAGCCCAAACGCTGTATCGGATGCAACACCTGCATGGCCGCCTGTACGCAGGTACACCGCCGCCAGGGGTTGCAATCGCATCCGCGCCTGACGGTGGAACGCGACCTCGCCGGCACCGCGCCGGTGTTATGCCGCCATTGCGAAGATGCGCCCTGCGCCACAGTCTGCCCGGTTAATGCCATCACGCATCAGGATCAGGCGGTGGTGCTAAACGAAAATACCTGCATCGGCTGCAAACTTTGCGCCATTGCCTGCCCCTTCGGCGCGATAACGCCGTCCGGCAGCAAGCCGCAGGCTATCCCGGAGACCTTCAGTCAGAATATCCCTTTGTCCCTGCTTTCCGACGTCCCATGCAGCGTTTCCTCCATCAATCCTTTTCTTGCCTGGCATGCCGGGATACGCAGCGTCGCCGTCAAATGCGACCTCTGCGCCTTTCAGGAACAGGGGCCGGAATGCGTCCGGGTGTGTCCCACCAAGGCGCTGTTCATCGTCGACGAACGGGAACTCGAACGCGTGACGGCGGAGAAACGCCGCCATGCAATGGAATGGCCGGCCGGCAACCTGCCCTTCCCGCCAGACGCGACCGAACGGGAGAATAAACTATGATGACTTCACTGGAATGGTTGGCGCTGGCGCTGACGCTCTACGCCGTCGGCGCGTTGCTGTCCCTGTGTCTGGCCCGTGCCGAGTCTGTGGCGATTCTGCTGAGCGGCCTCAGTTCCGCACTGGCCGGACTCTGCGGCATCGCCGCCGCGCTGCCGGTCTTACTCCACGGTCAATTGCTGACGGCGACCTTCGCCGGGCCATTCGCCGCGTTTGCCCATTTAACGCTAAGAATGGACGCGCTCGCCGCGTTCCTCATCCTGGTTATTTCGCTGCTGACGGTCGTCACCGCGCTCTATTCGCTGTCTTATTTACAGGAATACCGGGGACGCGCCTGGGCGATGGGGTTCTTTATGAATCTGTTTATCGCCTCGATGGTAGCGCTGGTGGTTGTCGATAACGCCTTTTATTTCATCATCCTGTTTGAAATGATGTCGCTCAGTTCCTACTTCCTGGTGATTTCCGATCAGGACGAAGAAGCCATCAACGCCGGTCTGCTTTACTTTTTAATCGCTCACGCCGGTTCGGTGCTGATCATGATCGCCTTCTTCCTGCTGTATCGGCACAGCGACAGCCTGGATTTCGCCGATTTCCGCCAGGCGACCCTCTCCGCGCCGCAGGCGTCCATCGTATTTTTGCTGGCTTTCTTCGGCTTCGGCGCCAAGACCGGGATGCTGCCGTTACATGGCTGGCTGCCGCGCGCGCACCCGGCCGCGCCGTCTCACGCTTCGGCGCTGATGTCCGGCGTGATGGTGAAAATCGGCATCTTCGGCATCATCAAAGTGGGCATCGACCTGCTGGGCGCCGCTGAAGTCTGGTGGGGCGTGGTGGTGCTGGCGTTCGGCGCGGTCTCCTCGGTGCTCGGCGTGCTCTACGCGCTGGCCGAACACGATATCAAACGCTTGCTGGCTTATCACACCGTGGAAAATATCGGCATCATTCTGATGGGCGTCGGCGTGGGGATGATCGGCATCGCCACGCATCACCCGCTGCTGGCGGCGCTTGGCCTGCTGGGCGGCCTGTACCACCTGTTGAACCACGCCGTCTTCAAGGGGTTGCTGTTTCTGGGCGCCGGCGCGGTGATTTACCGTCTGCACACCAAAGATATGGAGAAAATGGGCGGCCTTGCGCGCGTGATGCCGTATACCGCGCTGGCCTTTCTCATCGGCTGTATGGCGATTTCCGCGCTGCCGCCGCTGAACGGTTTCGTCAGCGAATGGTTTACCTACCAGTCGCTGTTCACCCTGAATAAAGAAGGCAGCTTCTCACTGCGGCTGGTCGCGCCAATCGCCATCGTTATGCTGGCGATTACCGGCGCGCTGGCGGCCATGTGTTTCGTCAAGGTCTACGGCATCAGCTTCTCCGGCGCGCCCCGCAGCGAGAAAGCGGCTCAGGCGCGGGAAGTCCCGTGGCCGATGACCGCCGCCATGTGGCTGCTGGCGCTGCTGTGCATCGCGCTGGGCGTGGGCGCCAGCACAGTGGCGCCGGTAATAGGCCGGGTCGCCGCCAGCCTGACGGGAACCGCCGCGCCGCTCGTCGCGCAGGGCATGCTGGTATTCCCCGGCGACCCGGCGCAAACCTCGCTGGCGGCGCCGCTGATTTTCATCCTGCTGCTGGCCTTGCCGCTCCTGCCGTTGCTGCTGTATATCGGCGCCAAAGGAACGCGGTTAAATTTCCGCCGACGCGGCACGCCCTGGGCCTGCGGCTATGCCTACGAGTCTGCGATGGCGGCCTCCGCCGCCAGCTTCACCCAGCCATTGCGCGTGATGTTCGCGCCCTTGTACCGAATACGTAAAACGCTGGATCCGGCGCCGATGATGCAAATCGCGCTGGATAAAACCACGCTGGCCGCCGGGCGAACCGAACCCGTCTGGGATACGCGCCTCGTCATGCCGCTGGTCGGCCTGGCCCAGCGTATCGGCCGCGTCACGCAGCGAATTCAGCATGGCGACTTCCGGGTTTACTGCCTGTATGTGGTCGCCGCCCTGGTGATCCTGCTGCTGACGATGGCCTGAGGAGAACATGATGATCGCTGATAGCTCAATCACAGGAACGATAAACTCAGGGACGCTGGCCTTGCCTGTTTCCGGCCTGATCGCCTGCGCGGTGATTCAGGCGCTGGCGCTGCTGGCGCTGGCTCCGCTGATGTCCGGCATGGCGCGGGTTATTCGCGCCAAAATGCATTCCCGGCAGGGGCCGGGCGTGTTACAGGACTACCGTGACATCTTCAAGCTGCTGAAAAGGCAGGATGTTTCGCCGCAGCATGCGGGCGGCGTTTTTCGCCTGATGCCTTACGTCCTGATCGGCACGATGCTGCTGGTCGCCATGACGCTGCCCATCGTCACCTGGGTATCGCCGTTTGGTTCCGGCGGCGACGTCATTACCCTGCTCTACCTGTTCGCGCTGTTCCGCTTCTTCTTTGCGCTGGCCGGTCTGGACTCCGGCAGCAGCTTTGCCGGCATCGGCGCCAGCCGCGAGCTCACGCTGGGGATCCTGGTCGAACCCATCATGATACTGGCGTTGCTGGTGGTCGCGCTGATTGCCGGCTCCACCAACATCGGCAATATCAGCAGCATGCTGGCTGGCCGCCATTGGCTGTCGCCGACCGCCACCGCGATGGCGTTGCTGGCCTGCGCGTTCGCCGTCTTCATCGAAATGGGCAAAATCCCGTTCGACGTGGCCGAAGCCGAACAGGAACTACAGGAAGGCCCGCTGACGGAATATTCCGGCGCGGCGCTGGCGCTGCTGAAATGGGGGATCAGTCTGAAACAGGTAGTGGTGGCCGCCCTGTTTCTGTCCATCTTTATTCCGTTCGGCAAAGCCGAAACCTTTACGCTGGCCGCCCTGATCGGCGGTTCGATCGCCTTTCTTATCAAGCTGATCGTGGTGTTTTTTGTCGCCGCCTTAATTGAAAACAGCCTGGCGCGCGGGCGCTTCCTGCTCACCGGACATGTTACCTGGTTAGGCTTCGGCGTGGCGGCGCTGGCGTTCGTTTTCTATCTTACCGGTCTATAAGGAGTAGGCATTCATCATGGATATTCTCGTCTTAAAGAATGTTGCCCTTGCGACCATCCTGCTGCCGTTTATCGGCGCGCTGCTGATAGCCGCCCTGCCGCAGCGCCGGGCCAAAGGGCTCTGCATCCTGTTCGCTTTGCTGGCGACGCTCGGCATGACCTGGCTGGGCTACGGCTATCTGGCCGGGGGGAAAACGGATGTTGCCTATACCCTTTACCGCTACGGCCAGGCTGAGCTGTTCGGTTTTCTGTTCGACCGCATCAGCCTGCTGATCGGCTTTGCCGTGGTCTTCCTCGGCCTGTTGGTCAGCATTTATTCCACGGGCTATCTGACATTGGGCAACCGGGAACATCCGCACGAAGGCACCAACCGCTATTACGCCTTTCTGCTGGTGTTCATCGGCGCGATGGCCGGCGTCACGCTGTCATCCACCCTGCTGGGGCAACTGCTGTTTTTCGAAATCACCGGCGGCTGCTCCTGGGCGCTCATCGGTTATTACCAGCAGCCGAAATCGCTGCGTTCGGCGTTGAAAGCGCTGCTGGTCACGCACATTGCCTCCGTCGGGCTTTATCTGGCGGCGGCTTATCTGTTCGTGCAGACCGGAACGTTCGCGCTGAGCGCGCTGGCGCAGTTGGACAACGACAGCAAAATCATCGTATTTAGCGGCATTCTGTTCGCCGCCTGGGGGAAATCGGCGCAGCTTCCGCTGCACATGTGGCTGCCCGACGCCATGGAAGCGCCGACGCCGGTCAGCGCCTATCTGCATGCGGCGTCGATGGTGAAAGTCGGCGTCTATATTTTCGCCCGGGCGATCCTTTCCGCCGAGCAGGTGCCGCACATTATCGGCGCGGTCGGCATCGTCATGGCGACCATCACCATGGTGTACGGCTTCATCATGTATTTGCCGCAAAAAGACATGAAGCGGCTGCTGGCTTACTCCACCATTACGCAACTGGCCTACATTTTCTTCGCCCTGTCGCTGGCGACGTTCGGCTCGCGCATGGCGTTCGACGCGGGCGTGGCGTACATCTTCAACCATGCCTTTGCCAAGAGCCTGTTTTTCCTGGTGGCCGGCGCGCTCAGCTACAGCTGCGGCACCCGGATGTTGCCGAAGCTGAAAGGCATCATGCGGAAAATGCCGCTGCTGGGCGTCGGATTTTGCGTCGCGGCGCTGGCGATTGCCGGCGTACCGCCGTTTAACGGTTTCTTCAGTAAATTCCCCCTGTTCGCCGCCGGTTTCAGCCTGTCGCGGGAATACGTCTGGCTGCTGCCTTTGCTCGTTATCTCGCTGATTGAGTCGGTAGCCAGTTTTGCCTGGCTTCTCTATTGGTTCGGCCGCACCGTGCCGGGGGAACCGTCCGAAGAAGTTGCCGCCGCCACGCCCGTACCCTGGGCGATGCAGGGGGTGCTGATCGTGCTGATCGTCATGTCGGTATGTTCAAGCGTTATAGCCGCCATCTGGCTGAACTAAGGATAAATGATGACTGGATC
The DNA here is from genome assembly GCF_040240345.1 of Brenneria sp. g21c3. NCBI lineage: Bacteria > Pseudomonadati > Pseudomonadota > Gammaproteobacteria > Enterobacterales > Pectobacteriaceae > Brenneria > Brenneria sp. g21c3. The sequence continues at coordinate 38,790 of NZ_JBEIAB010000024.1, forward strand.
TCTGATCATTAATAACCTGGCCGGGTTGCTGATTATCACTTCCCTGCTGGTAATCTGCGCCCGACGCCCGACGGTATCGGCCTGCCTGTATGCGCTACAGTCGCTGGTGCTGGTGCTGATTTTCTTCTCGCTGGCCGAACTGCTAGAGGCTCACCAGCTTTATCTGTGGTCCCTGAGCGCGTTTATCACCAAAGTCATACTGGTTCCGGTCATTATGTACTGGGCGTTTCGCAAGCTGGACGACCCGAAGGCCGATGGCGGCGTCGTCGGCCCGGCGGTGATTATCCTGTTGGCGACCCTGATTGTGGTGCTGTGCTACTTCGTGGTCGAACCGGTTAAATTGCCGATGGTCAGTTCGCTGAAACCGGCGCTGGCGGTCTCCCTCGGCCACTTCATGATCGGCCTGCTGTGCATTGTCACCCAACGCAATATCCTCAAACAGGTATTCGGCTATTGCCTGATGGAAAACGGCGCTCATTTGACGCTGGCGCTGCTGGCGAACCGGGCGCCGGAACTGGTGGAAATCGGCATCGCCACCGACGCGATTTTCGCGGTGATCGTCATGGCCCTGATGGCCCGCAAAATCTACCGCACGCTTAACACGCTCGATGTGCAACAGCTAACCGCGCTGAAGGGGTGAACAACATGACCACTACCGCTCTCCTTCTCACCCTGCTCGCCACCCCGCTGGTTACCGCGCTGCTGGCTTTCCTGTGCCGCTTTACCGGCGGTCAGGCGCGCAGGCTGGTAAGCCTTATCCATCTGCTGGGCATTCTCGCCCTGCTGGCGGTTTCCATGCAGCAGGTCTGGCTGGTGTACCAGCACGGAGAAATTCTGGCCGTACATAACTGGCTGCATCTGGACAGCCTCAGCGCCCTGTTTTTGTCTATTCTCGGCATCATCGGCTTTCTCACCGGGTTGTACTCCATGGGCTATATGCGCCATGAGGTCGACGGCGGGGAAATCACGGTGACCACCCTGTGCTACTACTACGGATTCTTCCATCTGTTCCTGTTCACCATGTTGCTGGTGATCACCAGCAACAACCTGATCCTGATGTGGGCCGCCATTGAAGCCACCACCCTGAGCTCCGCCTTTCTGGTCGGCCTCTACGGCCAGCGATCTTCGCTGGAGGCCGCCTGGAAATACATCATCATCTGTACGGTCGGCGTCGCTTTCGGCCTGTATGGCACCGTGCTGGTGTACGCCAACGCCGCCAGCGTGATGGCGGAACCGGGCGACGCCATCTTCTGGACGGAGGTGCTGAAACATGCGGGCGAGTTGGACGGCACGCTGATGCATCTGGCGTTTATCTTTATCATCATCGGCTTCGGCACCAAAACCGGCCTGTTCCCGATGCATGCCTGGCTGCCGGATGCGCACAGCGAAGCGCCAAGCCCGACCAGCGCGCTATTGTCCGCGGTATTGCTGAACTGCGCGCTGCTGGTGATTGTGCGCTATTACATTATCGTCAGCGCCGCCATCGGTTCCGACTTCCCCCGTACGCTGCTGCTGGTTTTCGGCATGCTGTCGGTCGCGGTCGCCGCCTTCCTGATCCTGGTTCAGCGCGATATGAAACGCCTGCTGGCCTATTCCAGCGTTGAAAACATGGGGCTGATCGCCGTTGCGCTGGGGATCGGCGGCCCGCTGGGCATTCTCGCGGCGTTGTTGCATACCCTGAATCACAGCCTGGCGAAAACGTTGCTGTTCTGCGGTTCCGGCAATGTTCTGCTGAAATATGGCACGCGCGATATGGATGCGATTAAAGGCATCATGCGCGTCGCCCCGCTCACCGGCGCCTTACTGGCCGGCGGGGCGCTGGCGCTGGGCGGGATGCCGCCTTTCAATGTATTCCTCAGCGAATTTATGACCGTGAGCGCAGGGCTCGCCGCCGGCCATCTCTGGCTGGTGATTGCCCTGCTGGCGTTGCTGACCGTGGTGCTGGCCGGGTTGGTGCGTATGGTTGCCAGTACCGTGCTGGGCAGTAGCCCGACCGCGGTCAGTAAAGGCGAATTAGGGATCATGACCACCGCGCCGATGGTTGTGCTGCTGATCCTGATGCTGGTGATGGGGACGCACATCCCGCAGCCGGTTATCCGCCTGCTGGAAAATGCGACGACCATCGTCAGCAACGCGGCACGACACAACGAGATTGAACTGAATAGCCCGTTCCTGCCGCCCTGGCTGCGCACCGCGGACGGCGACACGACCGGACTTCACACCGCTGAACATACAGCGCCCACCCTTTCGCGTCAGGAGATGTATCGTGATGAATGAAACCCCTACTTCCAGCCAGGGATCCCCTGCTGACAAACTCGGCGCCGGTTATGCCGCGCAGGTCAGGCAGCGATTCCCGGCGGCCATTCTGGAGGAAGAGTGGCAAACATCCAATCAACTGACCCTGACCGTCAAACCGGATTCGTTGCCTGAGGTGGTGGAATTTCTTTACTACCGACAAGGCGGCTGGCTGTCCGTGCTGTTTGGCAACGATGAACGTTCATTGAATGGCTGCTTCGCCGTTTATTACGTGCTGTCGATGGAGGAAGGCGAAAAATGCTGGGTGATCGTCAAAACGCTGGTCAGCCCGGATAACCCGGAATACCCGTCGGTGACGCCCCGCGTACCGGCGGCCGTCTGGGGCGAACGCGAAGTTCGCGATATGTATGGTCTGATCCCGGTCGGTTTGCCCGACGAGCGCCGGCTGGTGTTGCCGGACGACTGGCCGGACGATCTCTATCCGCTGCGCAAGGATGCCATGGATTACCGTCAACGACCGCAACCCACCCGCGATGACGAGTCCTATACCTTCACCAATGAAGCCACCGGCGCCACCCGCGTGGTACCCATCGGGCCGCTGCACATCACCTCGGATGAACCCGGCCACTTCCGCCTGTTCGTGGACGGTGAACAGATTATCGATGCGGACTATCGTCTGTTCTATGTCCATCGCGGCATGGAAAAGCTGGCGGAAACGCGCATGGGCTATAACGAAGTGACCTTTCTGTCGGACCGGGTGTGCGGTATTTGCGGTTTTACCCACAGCGTGGCTTACACCTCTTCCATCGAAAATGCGTTAGGCATTGTCGTTCCCGCGCGGGCGCACAGCATTCGCAGCATTTTGCTGGAAGTGGAACGCCTGCACAGCCATCTGCTGAACATTGGGCTTTCCAGCCACTTTGTTGGTTTCGATACCGGTTTTATGCAGTTTTTCCGTATTCGGGAAAAGTCGATGACCATCGCGGAAATGCTGACCGGCGCGCGAAAAACCTACGGTCTGAACCTGATTGGCGGTATCCGCCGCGACATTCTGAAAGACGACCGCTTAAAGACCATCAAGCTGATCCGGGAGATGCGCGCCGAGGTCAGCCAACTGACCGACATGCTGCTCAGCACGCCCAACATGGGGCAGCGCACGCAGGGTATCGGCATTCTCAATAAGAAAGTCGCCCGCGATTACAGCCCGGTCGGCCCCATGATCCGCGCCAGCGGCTTTAAGCGGGATATGCGTATCGACCACCCTTATGCGGGTTATCTGGATCTGCCGATGGAGCTGCATCACCTGGATGCGGGCGATGTCTATTCCCGCGTGCTGGTTCGGGTGCGCGAGGTGTTCACCTCGATGGCGATGATTGAATACGGTCTGGACAATCTGCCGGAAGGCCCGTTGCTGAACGAAGATTTCACCTATCAGCCGCACAAATTCGCACTGGGTTTTGCCGAAGCGCCGCGCGGCGAAGATATCCACTGGAGCATGACCGGCGACAACCAGAAGCTGTTCCGTTGGCGCTGCCGCGCCGCCACCTACGCCAACTGGCCGGTGCTGCGCTATATGCTGCGCGGCAATACCGTTTCCGACGCGCCGCTGATTATCGGCAGCCTGGACCCCTGTTACTCCTGTACCGACCGGGTGACGCTGATCGACGTGCGCAAACAGAAAATCACCACCGTGCCCTATAAAGAAATGGAACGTTACGGCCTGGAACGTACCCGTTCGCCGCTCAAGTAGAGGGATGAATCATGCTGAAACTGTTTAAAACCATCCTCAAAGCGGGCAACAGTACGGTGAAATACCCGTTTAAACCGCTGGACGTTCCCACGGGATTTCGCGGCAAACCGCAATACGACGCCGAACAATGCATCGCCTGCGCCGCCTGCACCATGGCCTGCCCGGCCAATGCGCTGACGATGGAAACCGATGTCGTCAACGGTACCCGCACCTGGCAACTGTTTCTCGGGCGCTGCATCTTCTGCGGACGCTGCGAGGAAGTCTGTCCGACCCGCGCCATCGTGCTGTCGCAGGAGTTTGAAATGGCCGTCGCCAGTAAGGCCGATCTCTATCAGCGGGCCACCTTTAATCTGCTGAATTGCCATGTCTGCCACCGTCCTTTTGCGCCGCAAAAAGAGGTGGAATACGTCATGGCGCTGATGGCGCAGTCCGGTTTAACCGAACAGGATGTGGCGTCGCGGCGCGATCACCTGGCGACCTGTCCCGAATGTAAACGCAAACAGAATATGGACAACAAAGACAATGTGATGCTGAGCCGCTACGTTCAATCGACGGCCGGCGGCGCGCCAGCGACGATCAAAGGGAGCAAATCATGAGCACTCACGTCGATCACTACCGGACCACGCCGATCGTATTGGATGAACAGGCGCAAAAGCTGAAAAAAACGCTGCTGAAGGATATCCAGCGTTCGGCCTACGTTTACCGCGTCGACTGCGGCGGCTGCAACGGGTGTGAAATCGAGATTTTTGCCGCCATTACTCCGGTCTTTGACGCCGAACGTTTCGGCATCAAAGTGGTGGCCTCGCCCCGTCATGCCGACATTCTGCTGTTCACCGGCGCGGTGACCCGCGCCATGCGAACGCCCGCGCTGCGCGCCTATGAGTCCGCGCCCGATCCGAAAATCTGTATCTCTTACGGCGCCTGCGGCTGCGGCGGCGGCATCTTCCACGACCTGTATTGCGTCTGGGGCGGCAGCGATACCATCGTGCCGATCGACGTCTATATTCCCGGCTGTCCGCCGACGCCCGCCGCCACCCTCTATGGATTCGCCGTCGCGCTCGGCCTGCTGGAACAAAAGCTGCACGGCAGCGCACATCAGCAGGGAGAGGATGAAAAAGCGGCGTTGATTCATCCCGGCGTCCCGCTGGATCTGCGCGTGTTGCTGGAGCGGGAAGCCCGACGTATGGCGGGATACCGTCAGGGACGGGAAATCTGCGACGCCTTTCTGGCCCGGCTGGAAAATCAATCGCTGGACGGTTTCGAGCAACGCATCAACGACTGGCTGCAACCCCATAACGACCCACGGCTGAATGAAATCGTCGGGCGGTTGCAACAAATTTACCTGTCGCTGCTAAGGGGGGAGCGCTACCGATGAACAGTCAGGCGATTTTCTACGCGCTGAATCAAAAGTTCCTCGACAGCAAGGACAAAGTGCCGGAACAGGCGCAACAGGTGATGTATTACTCGTTGTCGATCGGCCACCACGTCGGGGTGATCGACTGTTTGAAACGCATACTGACCTGTCCGCTGACGGACTATCAACGCTGGATCGGTCAACTCCCCGACGGTGACGCGCGGCGTAAAATGGCCGGATTGATGAAATTCGGCGAAATCGTCATCGATAGCAGCCACATCAAACTGCTGGGACAGGCTTTCAGCCGGTTATCCGACGGTCAGGACGCCTACCCCGACTGGACCGACACTCTGCTCGCCTATCTACAGGCGATTGAACGGGAAACGGCGCTTTATTTAATGGTGAAACGGATTGATGACTGAACTTAACCCACGTGTCGACAATATGGTGCTCGCCGTCGGCAACAGTATGATGGGCGACGATGGCGCCGGGCCGCTGCTGGCCGAACGCATGCTGCAAAATCCGGTTGCCGGCTGGTCGGTGATTGACGGCGGCGCCATTCCCGAAAATGCGATCCATCAGCTCCGCGCGCGGCAACCCAGGCGGCTGCTGGTGGTGGACGCCACCGATATGGGGCTGGCGCCCGGTGAAATTCGCATCGTCGATCCGACGCGCATCGCCGAAGATCTGCTGATGAACACCCATAATCTGCCGCTGAATTTCCTGATCGATAGCCTGAAAGAGGATATTCCCGAGGTGATTTTTATCGGCATCCAGCCGGCGCTGGTGGCGTTCTATTTTCCGCTCAGTCAGGAAGTCGAACAGGCGGTGAACCAGATCTACCGGCGATTGGCCGGTTGGCGGGAGAACGGCGGTTTTCAGACGCTGTAGCGCGGGATGCCGGATTGCGCGTATCCATGAGGGTCGACGCCGATCGTCAAATCTGCCGAACCGGCATCCCCATCGTCGTCACCCTTGTTTTCGCCGCCATGAATTTCAATGGAAAAAAACGAAAAGTCGCCAATATTCAATAAATTAAAAAGACCACACGGTTGTTGGCACAAACCCTGCTTATCAGTAGCGATGTGTCACTCCAAGAGTAATGTCGACACCCTAATTTTTTCACCTGACCCCAGGTCGGAGACGATGTTATGAACCGTTTCGTTATTGCAGATTCAAGGAAATGTATTGGCTGTCGCACCTGTGAAATTGCCTGTGTACTGGCCCACGGCGACGGTAAAACGTCTTCATTATCCCCTGAGCATTTTTCACCGCGCCTCAAGGTGGTAAAAGGGCTGAATATCAGCACCACGGTGCAGTGCCGTCAGTGTGAGGACGCCCCCTGCGCCAACGTCTGTCCCAACGGCGCCATCATCCGCGCGGATGACCGTATCAAGGTGCAGCAGGAAAAATGTATCGGCTGTAAAACCTGCGTCGTGGCTTGTCCCTACGGCGCCATGTCCGTGATCAGCAAACCCGTTGCCCGCGTCAGCCATTACCAGACGTTGGGCCAGTGCATCAAGGCCGAAGCGCAGAAATGCGACCTCTGTGAAGGGCGCGCCGCAGGCCCGGCCTGTGTGGAGGTGTGTCCGACGAAAGCATTACGAATGATCGGCCGCGACGATATTCAGGCGATGATCCGACAAAAACAACGGCGTGCGGCGCTTGATGATGCCGCAGGAATGCAGTTCTGAACGGTGCCGCTCAAGGTACGCTGAAGGAGAATAATCATCATGCAGAAAGTTATCACCGTCTGTCCCTATTGCGGGTCAGGCTGCAAAATTAACCTGCTGGTTGAAAACGGCAAAGTGGTCGGCGCAGAAGGCGCCAACGGCCATACCAACGAAGGCGAACTGTGCCTGAAAGGCTATTACGGCTGGGATTTTCTTAACGACACCAAATTGCTGACGCCGCGCTTGAAACAGCCGCTGATCCGGCGTCATAAGGGCGAACCCTTTGAAGCGGTGTCCTGGGATGAAGCCATCACCTTTGCCAGTTCTCGATTGAAGGCCATCAAAGAGAAGTACGGCGCCGAATCCATTATGCATACCGGATCGTCTCGCGGCCCCGGCAATGAAACCAACTATGTGATGCAAAAATTCGCGCGCGCCGTCACCGGCAACAATAACGTAGACTGCTGCGCCCGCGTCTGCCACGGCCCTTCCGTCGCCGGCTTACAGGTCACGTTGGGTAACGGGGCCATGAGCAACTCCATCAATGAAATCGAGCATACCGAATGTATTCTGGTGTTCGGCTATAACGCCGCCGATTCGCACCCGATCGTCGCCCGCCGCATCCTGAAAGCCAAAGAGCGCGGCGCCAAAATTATCGTCTGCGACCCGCGTCACATCGAAACCGCGCGTATCGCCGACCTGTGGCTGCCGCTGAAAAACGGCTCCAATATGGCGCTGGTCAACGCCTTTGCCAACGTGCTGCTTAATGAAGGACTGTATAACCAGGACTATGTCGCCCGTTATACGGAAGGGTTTGAGGAATATAGCGAGATCGTCGCCAAATACACGCCGGAATACGTCGCGGACATCACCGGCCTGTCGCCGCAGTTGATCCGTGAAGCGATGCGCATGTACGCCGCCGCGCCATCGGCGACCATTCTGTGGGGCATGGGCGTAACCCAGTGGGGTCAGGGCGTTGACGTGGTGAAGGGCCTGTCGGGACTGGCATTGCTGACGGGCAATCTGGGACGACCCAACGTGGGCGTTGGTCCGGTGCGCGGTCAAAACAACGTACAGGGCGCCTGCGATATGGGCGCCCTGCCGAATGTCTTCCCCGGTTATCAAAAGGTCACGGACGAACAGGCCCGCGCCAAATTCGCCAAAGCCTGGGGCGTGCCGAGCCTGCCGGACAAAATCGGCTATTCGCTTACCGATGTGCCGCACAAGATCAAAGAAGGGAAAATCAGGGCAAACTATGTAATGGGCGAAGATCCGCTGCAAACCGAGCCGGACCTGTCCATGATGCGGGAAGCGTTTAGCGAGCTGGAGCTACTGATCGTACAGGATATCTTCATGACTAAAACCGCCTCGGTGGCCGACGTGATCCTGCCTGCGACCTCCTGGGGCGAACACGAAGGCGTCTATTCCGCCGCCGACCGCGGTTTCCAGCGCTTTTACAAAGCGGTCGAACCGAAAGGGGATGTCAAACCCGACTGGGAAATCATCAGCCTGATGGCGACCGCGCTCGGCTATCCGATGCACTATAACAACACCCAGGAAATCTGGGATGAACTGCGCCATTTATGCCCGCTGTACTACGGCGCGACCTATGAAAAAATGGCCGGACTGGGATACGTACCCTGGCCCTGCGCCACGGAAGACAGTCCCGGCACGCCGTGGCTGTACGCCGGCAACAAGTTTGACCGTCCCGGCGGCAAAGGGCTGTTGTTCGCTACCGAATGGCGGCCGCCGATGGAGCTGGTTGACGACGATTACCCGCTGGTGCTGTGTACCGTGCGCGAAGTCGGCCATTACTCCTGCCGCTCCATGACCGGCAACTGCACCGCGCTGCAAACGCTGGCGGACGAACCCGGCTACGTGCAGATCAATCCGGCGGACGCCGAACGTCTGGGACTGCGCGACCAACAGTTGACCTGGGTTTCCTCCCGGCGCGGCAAAGTGATTACCCGCGTCGCCGTCAGCGAACGGGTCAATAAAGGCGCGGTGTATATGACCTATCAATGGTGGATCGGCGCCTGCAACGAACTGACGCTGGATCACCTCGATCCCATCTCCAAAACGCCGGAATACAAATACTGCGCGGTCAAACTGGAGGCGATAGAGAACCAGCAATGGGCGGAAAATTATGTCCAGCAGGAATACAGCCAGTTGAAATCCCGCCTGCGGAAAACGGCGGAAGAGATCAGATAATCGTCGCAGCGGTCAGAGATGGCCGCTCGCATCTGAAGCGATAAATCGATTACATCGGCCGGCGAACCCGCTATCATGGGGCGTTTGCCCGTGGCGGGTTTAACCGGAGTCTTGACATGAAATACATTGGCGCGCAGCTGAACGAAGAAGCGACGGTGTGAAATGAACGAGAGAGAAAAGCAGATCCTCAAGATTTTGCGCCGCAACCCGCTTATTCAGCAAAATGAAATCGCCGATATCCTCGACATCAGCCGTTCGCGCGTTGCCGCCCATATCATGGATTTGATGCGCAAAGGGCTCATTAAGGGGAAAGGCTATATTCTTACCGAGCAGGAATATTGCGTGGTGCTCGGCGCCATCAATATGGATATTCGCGGCGTCGCCGACGTGCATTACCCGCAATCGGCATCCAATCCCGGCAGCATCCAGTGCTCGGCGGGCGGCGTCGGACGCAACATCGCGCACAACCTGGCGCTGCTGGGGCGCGACGTCCATTTGATTTCCGCCATCGGCAACGACTTCTATGGCGAGACGCTGCTCGAACAGACTCGTCAGGCAGGCGTCAACATGCAAAGCTGTACACGTCTGCACGGACACAACACCTCGATTTATCTGTCCATTGCAAACCGGCGGGATGAAACCGTGCTGGCGATCAACGACACGCACATCCTCGAAAAGCTCACACCGCAGTTGCTCAACAGCGCACGCGATTTGATCACCCACGCAGGCGTGATTCTGGCGGACTGCAACTTGTCGGCGGAATCCCTTGAGTGGGTCTTTACTCTGGCGGGCGATATTCCTGTCTTCGTTGATACGGTATCCGAATTCAAGGTCGAGAAGATTAAACCCTGGCTGGCGCGCATTCACACGCTTAAGCCGACGCAGCAAGAGCTGCAAATTCTCTGGGGCCGCGAGATAACCGGCGAAGACGAGCGCCGCGACGCCGTTCAGTGGCTGCATCGGCAAGGGACGCGGCGAGTGTTTGTCTACCTGGAGGACGATGCCGTGTTCTGTAGCGAAAAAGACGGCGAGCAATTCTTACTGACGCCGCCTGTTCATCCGGTGGCGGATAATTTTGGCGCGGATGATGCCTACATGGCGGGGCTGCTTTACAGCTTTCTTGACGGCAGCGACTTCGCCGCCAGCGCCCGCTTTGCGCTGGCCTGCGCCGCGTTATCGCGCGCCAGCATCAGCATGAATAACCCGATACTGTCCGCTGACAACGCGTTGCAACTCGTCGGGCAACTGTAACCCGCGCCGGGCATTCGGCGCGGGTATCGCTCAGGCAAGACCGATGAAGAATCCGGCGATGGTGGCGCTCATCAGGTTGGAAAGCGTGGCGGCGACCAACGCTCTCACGCCCAGTTGGGCGATTTCCGGCGCGCGCTGCGGGGAAACCGCAGAGAATGCGCCGACCACCACGCCGATCGAGCCGAAGTTGGCGAACCCGCACAGCGCGAAAGAAATAATGGCGATGGTTTTAACGTCCAGCGCGCCGGGGGTTTGCAGATACGGCGAGAAATTGAGATAGGCGACAAATTCGTTGATCGCCAGCTTTTGGCCGATCAGACTACCCGCCAGGGTCGCTTCGCTCCAGTCAACGCCCATAATCCAGGCGAGCGGCGCCAGCGCATAGCCGAACAACGCTTCCAGCGAGAGGTTGTCGACGCCGAACCAGCCGCCGATGCCGCCGATCATGCCATTAAGCAGCGCAATAATGGCCACGAACGCCATCACCACGGTTGCGACGCCGGCGGCGATTTTCAGCCCGGTCATCGCCCCGCTGGCGGCGGCTTCAATAATGCTTTTCGGCGGCGTTTCGCTGAAGGAAAGGTTCTCAAAGGTGACCTGCGATTCTTCCGTCGCCGGGCTCAGCAAGCGAGCAAACAGAATACCGCCCGGTATCGCCATTAACGATGCCGCCAGCAGGTAATCAATCGGCACGCCCATCCCGGCATAGCCGATCAGCATCGAGCCGGCAATCGACGCCATGCCGCTGCAAATCGCGGTGAACAGTTCGTTGCGGTTAAGCCGGTTTATAAACGGTTTGACGATGGCCGGGATTTCGTTCTGGCCGAGGAAAATCGTGGTGACCGCGACGAAAGATTCTATTCTGCTGATTTTTAGCGCCCGCTGGAAAATCCCGCCCAGAATACGAATCAACAACCCCATTACCCCAATGTAATAAAGCAGGCTGATTAACGCCGTCACGAAGATAATGGCGGGCAGGACGCGGAAGGCGAAAATAAACCCTGCGCCATCGAACAGCTGGTCCATTTTCGGCCCGACCAACGCGCCGAAGATAAATGCGCTGCCCGCGTCGCTGTATGACATAACCTTATGCACGCCGTGCGCGGCTTGCTCAACCAGCCATTTGCCCGGAGGAAAATAGAGCATGACGCCGCCGATGGCGATTTGCAGCGCAAAGGCCGCGCCTACCGTTCTTATACTGATGCGTTTTTTATTGACTGACAGCAAAAAAGCGATGGTCAGCAATACCCCCATACCCAGAAGACTTCTCATTAAGTCCATAATAATTTCCCTTATACATGGTCGAAAACCCGGCCGCGAGGCCAGGCGATCCGGTATGTCGATATTTCAAAACCTGTTACGGGCGAAGGCAGACTGTCCGCAGATTAACGTTAAGCGAGCTGTTGATACTCTTTGGCGATTTCACTGGCCAGTGCGGCGTTATTAAACACCAACTGGATGTTGGATTTCAGGCTATCGCCGCCGGTCAACTCCGCGACGCGGGCCAGCAGGAACGGCGTGCTCTCTTTGCCGATAATCCCCTGCTCATGCGCCTCCGCCAGCGCGCGGTCGATGGCGGCATTAATCTTTTCTTCCGCCATGGCGTACTGTTGTGGGATAGGATTCGCCACCACCAACCCGCCGTTAAGGCCGATCTGCCATTTCACCGCCATCGCCCGGGCGATTTCTTTAGGCGTATCAAGCTGAATGCCAACGTTGAAAGGACTGGTGCGGCAGAAAAAGGCCGGAAGCGACGAGGTTTGATAACCAATTAACGGCACGCCGAACGTTTCCAAATATTCGGTGGTCAACCCCAAATCAAGAATAGATTTTGCGCCCGCGCAAACGACGGCGACATTGGTTTTCGCCAGTTCCTGAAGGTCGGCCGAAATATCAAAGGTTTGCTCGGCGCCGCGATGCACACCGCCAATTCCGCCGGTGGCGAAAACTTTAATTCCCGCCATCGCGGCGATAATCATCGTCGAGGCCACGGTGGTGGCGCCGTTTACGCCGGCGGCGACCACAAACGGTAAATCGCGACGGCTTACTTTCGTGACGCCGTGTCCTTCACGGCCTAATAATTCAATTTCTTCTTTATTCAGCCCGACTTTCATTACCCCATGAATAATGGCGATGGTCGCGGGAACCGCGCCGTGTTTACGCACGGTTTCTTCGACTTCAAGGGCGGTTTGCGCATTTTCAGGAAAAGGCATGCCGTGAGAAATAATCGTCGATTCAAGCGCAACCACAGGTTTATTATTGGCTAAGGCCGCTTTAACTTCGGGCGATATTTGCAGTAACTGAGCAGAGATGTTTAATTCAGACATTTTCTTTCTCCATTAAATCCATCACTGTTGCGAAAGATAATTCAGGGTTATTGGTATATTCTGAAGACAGCGCCAGCGACGCGCATCCCTGGGCAAAGCGCACCGAATCGATAAATGAAAATTGCTCAACCGAACAGGCGGCGAGTCCAGCCATCATTGCATCGCCCGCGCCGGTCACATTCACCACCTGCGTTTGTATCGGCGGCGACCAGCCGCGTTCACCGTTGAGTTCGCTGTAATACACCCCGTCGCCGCCCATGCTGAGCACCAGGCGTCTCAGACCGCGCTGGTGAAACCAGTCCGCGGCGCCGACCACGTCATCCGGCCCGGAAAGCGTGATGCCGCTTAGCGTTTCCGCCTCAAGCCGGTTGGGTTTAAGGGTGTGAATCAGCGGTAGGCAGTCTTTGATTTTCACGCATTTCCAGGCCGAAACCGGATCGATAAATACCGGTTTATCCTGTGCATGCGTCAGCAGCCAGGCGAGCGCCGCCTCACTGATATTGCAATCCGCAACAATTACCGCGGCGCCGCGAATAAACGCCAGATGCTGAGCTAAAAACTCAGGCGTAATATGTTCTGTAATGCTCATGTCATTAATGGCGACAAGCATTTCCCCGGTGTTGTCGAGTAAAGATAAATAACTTGAAGTCCGCTGGTTCGCGACGATCGCGCATTTATCGACGTGAACGCCCGATTCGCGTGTTTTATTAAGTAGTAATTCGCCATAAGAATCATCGCCGACTACCGTAAGCAGCCAGGATTCAATACCCAGCAAGGCCAGATTCTGCGAAATATTGCGCCCGACGCCGCCGGGCGTATATTTAATTTTCCCTGGGTTGGAATCTGCATAATTCAGAGGAGCATGAGAATAGCCGGCAATATCCATATTGGCTGAACCAATAGTTACAATGTAGCCTTTTTCGCGCATGGAATGCCCTCTGATAAAATGATTTTCAGATTAATTAGCCCGTTAATAACAACGGCGATAACTATCGCGGTAAAAAAATATTAGAGCAGATGTTTATTTTTGAACACCTGTTTACTGTAGGGCTTTTGAGAGGAGAGTAAAGGCAACGCCGCGAGAGCTGGGACAAAAATAAGATCTTAATCACATATTTCCATTGTCCCTTGAGGGGAAAAGGTCAATTTATGTGATACGTGTCACATAAATACCTTTCACAACATATTGGCGATGAGTCTGAGAGGAAAAACGTCGAGGCAGGGTGACTGTGGACGCGCCGCGCAGATACGTACCCGGCGAAGAATGATCGGCCTACTCCATATCTTCGATGGCCTTGACGGAAATCCCCATCCGCTGCATGCGCGATAGCAGCGTGGTACGTTTCAGACCCAACCTGACGGCGGCGCCTTTCGGCCCGGCGACAATGCCGTTGGTCTCTTTCAGCACCTGAATAATCCGCTGGCGCTCAGATTGTTCTTCGTCATCCGCGGCAACCGGCGATGCCGCCGGCGCCGCTTTTTCCGCCGCCGGAGACGCCTTGAGCGCGTCCGGCGCGGGCTGGTGATATTGCAATTCGCCCAGTTGCAGATTTAGCGTGGCGCCTTTCGTCAGGATCACCGCCCTTTCGATCACATTCTCCAACTCACGCACATTCCCCGGCCAGGGCAACTTACTAAGCTGACGCAACATTTCGGAAGGAATGCTGTCGATGGTTCGATTCATGCGCCGCGCAATCTTACGGGTAAAAAATTTGGCCAGCAGCGGGATATCTTCCGGCCGTTCACGCAACGGCGGGATCACGATAGGAAAGACATTCAGCCGATAATAGAGATCGCTGCGGTATTCCCGATCGGCCACCATCTGTTTCAAATCGCGGTTGGTGGCGGCAATCAGACGCACATCGACTGAAATCACTTTACTGCCGCCCAATCGTTCGATTTCCCGCTCCTGCAACACCCGCAACAGTTTGGGTTGCAGCTCTAAAGGGATATCGCCCACTTCATCCAGAAACAGCGTGCTCTTATCCGCCATTTCAAAACGCCCTTGCCGCTGAGTCGTAGCGCCGGTAAACGCGCCTTTTTCATGCCCGAACAGATCGCTCTCCAATAACCCGGATGGGATAGCGGCGCAATTCATTTTCACCATGCGCTTCGCCTTACGCGAACTCAGACTATGAATGGCGCGCGCGATCAACTCTTTCCCGGTTCCGGTTTCCCCCAGAATAAGCACGGTACTGTCGCTGCCGGCCACCATTTCCACCTGCTCCAGCACCGAGCGGATCGCGGCGCTGCGGCCGATAATTTCCCCGAAGGCCGCGCCGCCCAGGCTTTGGGTATGCTCGGTCAATTGTTCCGTCAGGTAGAAATTTTCATGGATCAGACTGTCTTTCAGGCGGGTAATCTGCTCGTAGGCCAGCGCGTTATCCAGCGCAATGGCGATACGCGACGCGATCTGACGCAGCAACTTTATCTCCGCCTCGCTGACCGACAGTTCGACGCCATGGGCCAGCTCCAGCACGCCCAGCACATGGCTGCCGAAAGCCAACGGCAGCAGACAGGCATGCTGTAATCCGCTGTCAAACCCCTGCGCCAAATAGCGTGGCTGACCGGGCTTGATCATCCGGTCGCGATGATTGATGAGCATGAGCTCGTTGGTGCGTATGACGTCGGCCGCCAGCATCTCTTCAAGCGCCAGCTCCCCTTCCCCCAAGCGCGGCGTCTGGCCGGGGATATAGTGCGTCGCGTAATACTTCAGCGTTTTATCATCGTCATCGTTATCCCGAAAAGCCAGGGCCACGAAATCGATATTAAAAAAACGGTGGATCTCTTTTGAAACTTCCAGCGCCAGCGCCTTCAGTTCCAGCTTGGAAATCACGGTGTTGGTCACATCCACCAGAATGCGGAAATGGTCGCGTTCATGGCGCAGCCTCTCTTCTTCGCGCCGCGCCAGCTCACGCTCGCTGATATTTTCCAGCGCCAGCGTCACCACGCCGGACAATGCCTGAAAAAAAACGATTTCACTGTCATCAAACCGGCTGCCGTCCGTTTTAATGAACTCAAGGCCCCCTAACGCACGGTGCGGCGTCAATAACGGCAGTTGGCAATAATCGCTGAGCCCGGCGTAAGCCGGCTGATTCATCAGAGAGGGGAAATCATGCTGGAAATGAACTTTGTCGCAATGCAACAGCGTATGGGTGTTCCACACGACATTGCCCGGCCCTTCCAGTAGCGATAGCGTTTCTTCGCTACAGCCGGTTTCATTCGTGCCGCGGTCATGGCTGTAAAACGCGGCCTGATTATGCAGGGGATCGATCAATAGCAGATTAACCCGACCAAACCGCACCACTGAAAAAGAGAGGCTATCCAACACCTGCAACAGGGTATCAATGCTGCGCTGCTGCAACAGTGTCTGCGACACTTTCAGCAACGTATCCTGCCATAAAATCGACAAGCGTGATGGAAAATCTGTCAGCCGTATCGCCATAGCTACCGCAATAAAATCGCCATGAAAAGTGTGGTTAATAGTGTAGGAGTTAACAGACTAAAAACCTATATTGTCATGCCAATAGGTTGATCTGAATCGTACTAAACAAGCGTGAATCAACCTTCAGCCGCACTGAATAATAATAAGAACCATTTACCAATCTCGGCACGCCCGTCAAAGGCGGCGGTTGATTGATGCGCCGTTCAAATCAATCCTGCGGGCGTATTTTTACAATGTAACAAAAACAACACTTTTATTTATCAAAATAAAACAATTACTCTCCATTTTCGCCATTTCATTTGAATAAATAACGAACAAAAATAATTACTTTATTTGAATATAATATTTATAACTAGACAGATGCATAATCTCTTGGTAGAGCAGGAAAATTAAACCGCCGCAAAGAAAGTCGATAAAATACCCTGCAAATATAATTCTATTTATTACTAATATCGCCCACACCATAAGAAAATCTAATAGATGGGGCGTTTTATGTCTGCATGCGCAAAAAATGATTGTTCAATGCATTGTTTTTTATGTAATTTATTAACCTGACATTTAACGGACTGCGCAACGCCGCTATCCATCGAACGCCATAATCATGTTTTTTTTTGCGCCGAATTGTTATAGTTTGCAACCCGTCACACAGAAAAAACGGTAAACGACAAGAATCCATGTAATATCTGGCAGACAGACACAACATCCCCAATAACAGTCAGGGGGCTGGTTCAGTGCGTTCAAGGAATACGCGCCGTTTCCCACGCTGTAATAATACTGTGTTGTCTGAATCTATTCACCAACATGAGGTTTATATGCAAAGGCAGAAGTTACTTATACAGATAGTCGTGGCTATCATATTAGGGATATTAATAGGATGGCTATGTCATCAGTATCTTGATGGAGGTCGAGCCAAGGAAATTGCCTCTTATTTCAATATGGTGACCGATATTTTCCTGCGTTTGATCAAGATGATCATTGCTCCGCTGGTGTTCGCCACGCTGGTTTCCGGCCTGGCCAGTATGGGCAACTCGTCCGCCGTCGGACGTATCGGCCTGAAAGCCATGACCTGGTTTGTCACCGCCTCCGTTCTTTCCCTGTTTATCGGCATGGCGTTGGCTAATTTCTTCCAGCCCGGCGCCGATATGAACCTGGAAATCCCGGCCGCTTCCGCCCACGTCGCTACCGGGCTGAACACCGATGGCTTTACGCTCAAGAGCTTCATCAGCCATATTTTCCCGAAAAGCATCGTGGAAGCGATGGCGAACAATGAAATCCTGCAAATTCTGGTTTTCTCACTGTTCTTCGGCTCTGCGCTTGCCTTTGTGAAACACAAGAACAAAAACGCCAGCGTGATTTCATCCATGATTGAGGAACTGGCCAAGATCATGTTCCGCGTGACGGACTACGTGATGAGCCTGGCGCCTATCGCCGTCTTCGCCGCCATCGCCTCCGCCATCACCACCCAGGGACTGGGCCTGCTGTACGACTTCGGCAGGCTGATTGGCGAGTTCTATCTCGGTCTGGTGCTGCTGTGGGCCGTGTTGTTCCTGGTGGGCTACGCCTTCCTCGGCCGGTCGATCGTCACGCTGGGCAAACTGATCCGCGAACCGACCATGCTGGCCTTCGCCACCGCCAGCAGCGAATCGGCCTATCCGAAAACCATGGAAGCGCTGACCAAGTTCGGCGTACCGAAGAAAATCACCAGTTTTGTGCTGCCGCTGGGTTACTCGTTCAACCTTGACGGCTCAATGATGTATCAGTCTTTTGCCATCCTGTTTATCGCACAGGCGTACAACATTGATTTAAGCCTGACGCAGCAAGTCCTGATTCTGCTGACGCTGATGATCACCAGTAAAGGTATGGCGGGCGTGGCGCGCGCGTCTGTCGTGGTGGTCGCCGCGACGCTGCCGATGTTCAGCCTGCCGGAAGCCGGCATTCTGCTGATTATCGGTATCGACCAATTCCTGGATATGGGCCGTACCGCCACCAACGTTATCGGCAACAGTATCTCCACCGCCGTGGTCGCCAAGCTGGAAAACAGTATCGGCGCGCCGGAGGAAGAGGAAGATGAAGAAATCGAGTATGAAGAGGCGAGCGCGAATCGGTAATTAAGCATCGCCTTATCCGCAATCACGGCGGCCTTTATGGCCGCCGTTTTTTATCCACTAATGCCGTCCCAGCGTTTTCACATAGCGCCAGAATTTTTCCGATGCCATGTTCAGCTTGGTATCCAGCCGGTAGATATAAACCCCCATCGGCATCACCGCGTTTTTCATATCGACGATGGTCAGCGTTTTGTCTTGCAACTCGTCCTGAATCGAATAATCCGGCAGCCAGGCGATACCGAACCCCTGTTTGGTCATACGCTTAAGCAAATCGCTCATCGATGAAACAAAAGTAATGGCGAATTTATTGCTGTCGACGCCGGCGAGATAGCGGTTTACCTGACGTCCCATATAGCTGTTATCGGTATAATTCAACAGCGGCGCCGCAGGGGCATGGATATCGAATAGCGGGTTGCCTTCGCCGTCGCACGCGCAGACAGGATAAAGACGGGATTCCAGTATTTTGGCGTGCATAAAAGGTTCGGACATCAAATCTTCATTATAAAAAGAGATGATAAAATCACTACGCCCTTCCTTAAGGTTTAACACCGCCTCATCCACATCAATGGATTCGACATAAAATATCTTTTCCTGAGATTCCGGCACATTCTTTAATAACTCAGGCATGATAAAAATCGACAGCGAATGCGCGGCCGCGATAGTGATTTTATTTTTATAATGACTGCCGCCGTGCAATTTATTTAATTGATACTCTAAATCATCCAGGGTATTTCGAATATGCGCATGAAAAACCCGGCCCTGTTCGGTTAATTGCAACGGCGAAGAGGCGCGGTCAAAAATATCGAAGCCAATCGCCGTCTCCAGCGCGCGAATACGTCGGCTGAATGATGACTGAGAAATATTTCTTTTTTCCGCCGCGACCGTAAAGCTGCGATACTCCTCCAGCGCGATAAAATCATAAAGCCATTTTGTTTCTATATTATTCAGCATGATATTGCACCGCGTTTGCAAACCCAGGAAAAGCATGAGAAACCGACGAGCTATGCAAATCATACATAGCGAATGGGAATTTAGCAATTCACATTCCGGCGGGATGTGCAATTATGCTTTCAGTTTCAGAACGCTATGAGGCATACGGCATGAACAGTCTAATCGGTATTCTTGGCGGCATGGGGCCGGGCGCAACGGTTGACGCCATGCAGAAGTTGATAAAAAACACCCCCGCCTATCGCGACCAGGATCATATCCCGATGATTGCGGTTTCTATTCCGGATATTCCGGACAGAACACAATGTATTCTCGACCATAGCGCATCGCCGCTGGAAAAAATGATTCAGTATATGAAAATATTGGAGAATGCCGGCGCCGAGTGCATTATTATTCCCTGTAATACCGCGCACTACTGGTTCAATGAATTAAAAATGCATACCCGCGTTGAAATGATCAGTATTATCGATGCAACCTGCCAGGTTATTCAGCAGCAAAAAATCACCCGCGTGGGTTTACTGGCGACAACGGCCACCGTTAAGGCGCGGATCTATCAAAATAAACTGAGCGACAGTCATATTTGCTGCCACACGCCGACAGCGATTGAACAAAAACAGGTGATGGAAAGTATTTATGCCTATAAATCCGGCGATGCGCAAACCGCCCATCGCCTTCTCTCGCCGATAAAAGATCGCATGCGGCAAGACGGGGTGGAAAAAATCATTCTGGGTTGTACCGAACTGCCCCTTATTCTGGCAAACGACATACAGATATCGCCGGAAAACTATATCGACGCCACCGAAGCGTTGATCAAAAAAACCGTCGAATGGTACTTCACGCATACGCACAGGAACGAAGTCGCGGCCTGATCTGTTAACTCGCTTCCAATTTTATTTCCTGCGGTTGCGGGGATCGGCGTGACTGCGCATCATGCTGTTTCGTGACTTTTAAGTTGCAGGCAAAACGATGATTAATGTGGCGCTGATAGACGACCATATCGTTGTACGTTCCGGCTTTGCACAACTTCTGGCATTGGCGGACGATATTCAGGTCATTGGGGAGTATGCCTCGGCCGCGCAGGCATGGCCGCACCTTCTCAAACTGCCCATTGACGTTGCGGTGATTGATATCGCCATGCCGGATGAAAGCGGTCTGAGCCTGTTAACCCGACTGCGCCGGCAGCGTCCCGCCTTCCGCGCCATTATTCTAAGCATCTATGACACCAGCGCCTTTGTGCAAAGCGCGCTGGACGCCGGCGCCGTCGGCTATCTCACTAAACGGTGCGGCCCTGAAGAGCTGGTTCAGGCCGTTCGTGTCGTCAGCGGCGGCGGTCTGTATCTGTGCGCGGACGCGCTGCACAGCATTCGCCACCAGCAACAACCGCCGAAAGAGCTGCTGGCGTTAACGCCGCGCGAACGAGAGATCTTTGCCCTGCTGGTCAATGGATTAAGCGTGAAAAACATTGCGGAGCAGCTTGCGCTGAGCCATAAAACCGTACACGTCCACCGCGCCAATATCCTGGGCAAATTACAATGCGATTCCACGGTTGAACTGGTGCATTTTGCTTTACGGCATCAGTTATTGGCGGGGAAATAACCCATGCCCGGCCGTCGTTCCGCCGGTATGATGCTGTTCCTGCTTTTTTTCTATAGCTTAAGCTGGTTGGCGTTATGGACCATCAGTTTCTACCTGAGCAATAACGGCCAGCAGGCGATACTGTTATTGCCGCAGGGACTGCGGCTGGCGCTGATGATCCTGCTGCCGCGCAGATACTGGCCGACGCTGCTGCTGGCCGAAATGGCGATGCAGACCTGGTTGATCGGCGAACAGTTGCAAACCCAACGGCTAGCCTTGCTTTCTCCCTGGCTGAGCCTGCTACCGGCGATCTGCACGCAGAAAATCTGGCATCGCTATACGCTGTACTGGCAGCGGCTTCTGCTGTTGCTGGCGGCGCTGACACTGAACAGCATCCTGCACGGGCTGTTTATCGGTCTCTGGCTGCCCGCGCAGTTTACCCAAACGCTACTGGCGACCTTTACCGGCGGCGTATTGTTGATTCCCTTTACCTATCTGATTCATGAGTATATCAAGCAACAGCACCTGCAAATCCTGCTGGCGCAGGCGATCCCCGATCCGCCGCTGCGCACATCGTTACTGATCTGGTGTTCGCTGTTTTTTTCCATCGGCGTCTGTCTGCAAATCACCTTTACGCCGGAAATGGAGCGTCTGCTGCTCATTTTCGTTTTCTTTCCCAATGTGGTGATGGCCTATAAGTTCGGCTGGCAAGGCGGGGTGTTATCCGCGGTGCTGGGCAGTCTGATGATCACGGCGACCCGTCAGGTCAGCGGCGCATTTAACGACTTACGCGAACTGGAACTGTTTGTCTCCACCCAGGCGCTGTTAGGCATCGGACTGGGGATCGCCATCAGCCGTCAACAGCAACTGGCGCAGCGGTTACAGCGCTATCGTCAACAACTGGAACAGGAACTGAAAACCCGACGCCGGCTGATGGAACAAATCATTCATACCGAAGAGGAAGTACGTAAAGATATCGCCCGCGAACTGCATGACGACATCGGCCAGAACATTACCGCTATCCAGATTCAGGCCATGCTGGTTAAACATAGCGTCTCGGCGGGAACGGCCCAGCAGGCCGCCGGCCAAATCGGCGTGCTGTCCCAGCGTATTCATCATACTACCCGTCAGCTATTGCGTCGGTTACGTCCCCCGGTACTGGATGAAATGATGCTGGACAAAGCGCTGCGCCATCTGGCGGACGAGTTCGCCTTCAACAGCAGGGGAATTGACTTCAATCTGGATTATCAGTTGCCGCAACAGCCTTATGACGACGCGGTGATCTTTACGCTCTACCGGCTGTTACAGGAACTGCTCAATAACATCAATAAACATGCCTTTGCCAGCCGGATTGAGGTTTCCCTCTATCAAAAAGAGGACTTAATCACGCTGGAAGTCATCGATGACGGCATCGGTATCCCATCGGACAACGTCGGCGGTTTCGGTCTGCGCGGAATAGAGGAGCGAGTGCGGGCGCTGGGCGGGAACTGGCTGGTTCAGGCGCAGCGTCAACCCGCGCGCGCCGGCGAAGCGCCGCGACAGCACGGCACCCATATAATTGTTAACCTGCCCACAAAATCTAAACAAAAGGCCGTCTGACTAGGAATTGTTCCTAGACGGCTAAAACCTTATCTCATCTCTTTTGACCGGTTTCCCCCTACGCTTACGCCATAGCCGATCGAGGTATCCATGCACAGGACAACGCTATCTCCGACACAAATCAGCCTGCGTTACCGTTACTGGCGACCCCGGCTGCTGATTTCGATGATCGTCGGGTACGCCACCTTCTATCTGACACGGCGCAGCGTCAATTTCGCCATGCCGGTGATGCAATTGGAGCTAGGGCTGAGTAAAGACGACATCGGTCTGTTGGGGACGCTGTTTTATCTCTGTTACGGCGCATCGAAGTTTATCTCCGGCATGGTGTGCGATCGCAGTCAGGCGCGCTGGTTTATGGGCGTCGGACTGCTGATTACCGGGATATTGAACATTTTATTCATTTTCTGCCAGTCGCTCAGCGGGTTGCTGATTGTCTGGGCGTTGAACGGATTCTTTCAGGGATGGGGCTGGCCGCCCTGCGCCAGACTGCTGACCAGTTGGTATTCGCGCAACGAGCGCGGCCTCTGGTGGGGATGCTGGAACACCTCAATCAACATCGGCGGCGCGGCGGTACCCTTACTGGCGGGGTATCTGGCCGCGGAATGGGGATGGCAGGCGGCGCTGCTAACGCCGGGGATCGTCGGCATCCTGGTTGGCCTGTGGCTGTGCCGGCGGTTATGCGACAAACCGCAGCAGCAGGGGCTGCCGAGCGTGGGCCAATGGCGGCGGGATGCGCTGGAAATCCGCCAGGAACAGCAAAGTCCGCCGATGCCGATGCGGCAGATGCTGCGGGATACCATCCTGCGCAACCGGACTATCTGGCTACTGGGGATTTCCTACATTCTGGTGTATCTGATTCGCATCGCCCTGAATGACTGGGGAAATATCTGGCTGGCGGAGAGCCACGGCTTCAACCTGCTCAGCGCCAACGCCACGCTGTCGTTGTTCGAGTTGGGCGGATTGATCGGCGCGCTGTTTGCCGGCTGGGGATCGGATCTGCTGTTTCGCGGTCAGCGCGCGCCGATGATCCTGTTATTTTCGCTGGGGCTGTTCCTGACCATGACCGCCCTGTGGCTGACGCCGGTGCATCACGCCTCGCTGCTGGCGGTCTGTTTTTTCAGCATCGGTTTTTTCGTTTTCGGGCCGCAAATGCTGATCGGCCTGGCGGCCGCCGAGTACAGCCATAAAGATGCCGCCGGCACCGTCACCGGATTCCTGGCCCTGTTCGCCTATCTGGGCGCGGCGCTGGCCGGTTGGCCGCTGGCGCAGATACAGCAACACGCCGGCTGGTCCGGATTTTTCACCCTGCTGGCGCTGGCTTCAGCCTGCATCGGGCTATTGCTGATGCCGCTGCTGATGGCCGGCGTTAGCCAGCGGGAAACGCTGAAATCACTGTAATACAGGCAGTAACCCTACAAACCGAGAAGGAAAAATAATGAAACTCACTACCCTAACCTCTCTAATCGCCGCCGGGATTACGCTGGCCGCCGTCTCTGCCTCCGCCCAGGCCGCCGGACGGCTGGTGATTTACTGTAGCGCCACCAACGCCTTCTGCGAGGAGGAAGCCAAAGCATTTGGCGAAAAATATGACGTCAGAACCTCGTTTATCCGCAATGGTTCCGGCAGTACGCTGGCGAAGGTCGAAGCGGAGAAGCGCAACCCGCAGGCCGATGTCTGGTACGGCGGTACGCTGGATCCGCAGTCTCAGGCGGGCGAAATGGATCTGCTTGAACCTTACCAGTCCGCCAATCTTGAGCAGATCATGCCGCAGTTCCGCGATCCGGCCAAACGCAAGGGCAACTACTCCTCCGCCGTGTATGTGGGCATTCTGGGCTTCGGCGTCAACACCAATCGCCTGAAAGAGAAAAATCTGCCGGTGCCGCAATGCTGGAAGGACTTGACCGACCCGATCTACAAAGGCGAAATCCAGATAGCCGATCCGCAGAGCTCAGGCACCGCCTATACCGCGCTGGCGACCTTCTCACAGCTATGGGGAGAGGATCAGGCCTTTGATTACCTGAAAAAACTCAACGCCAACGTTTCGCAATACACCAAATCCGGCATCGCTCCGGCGCGCAACGCCGCCCGCGGCGAAACCGCCATCGGCATCGGCTTTCTACATGACTACTCGCTGGAAAAAGAGAAAGGCGCGCCGTTGACGCTGGTTTCCCCCTGTGAAGGCACCGGTTATGAAATCGGCGGCGTCAGCATTCTGAAAGGCGCCCGCAATCTGGACAACGCCAAGCTGTTCGTGGACTGGGCGCTGTCGAAAGAAGCGCAGGAACTCGCCTGGAAGAAAGGTCAGTCCTACCAGATCCTGACCAATACCACCGCCGAGACTTCTCCGCTGTCGCTGAAACTGCAAGATCTGAAACTGATTAATTACGACATGGACAAATACGGCGCGGCGGATGTGCGTAAGGAACTGATTTCTAAATGGGTTAACGAAGTCAAAATGGGTAAGTAGTCGTTTATCGGGTAAATAATCCGGCGGATGAGCCTGCAACGGCGGGATGGCGACATGCGGCTCATCCGCCGACCCGATGCCATTGAATACGTATAACAATCTCACGACTCACTTAATGAATGATGACAATACCAGGGAATCCATCATGTCACACACCTTAACGCTCGCGCCGCCGCGCAAACGCGATCCCATCTTTCTGTGGCTGTCGTTGATAGCCACCGCCTTTCTGCTGCTGCCCGCCTGGAGCCTGGACTACGGCCTGTTTGACGTCACGCGCGATGAGCTGCTGGCCGCTTACAGTTGGTCCAATCTGAATATCAGCCTGCTATGGTTTTTGCTGCCTATGGCGCTGTTATGTCGCCCGCCGGTCGCCGCCGGGCGGGAACGCCCCGGCAGACACCGCTTCGATGCCGCCTACGCGTTGTTCTGCGCCGTTTTCGTGCTGATCAGCGCCACGCTGGCAGGACGAGGCATGGGTTATGCCGCCATCCCGCTGTTCATCGCGCTTGGCGCCATTATCACCCTGTCGCTATCGCGGCTTGACTGGTTAGGCGGCGATCGGTTCGTGATCGGCTCGCTGGTTAGTATTATTGTGCTGATCGGCGCATTTATTCTTTACCCCAGCATCGCCATCTTCATTCCGATGTTCACCAACGACAGCGGTGAATTTGCCCCGCTGCTGTTTATGCAGATTCTGGGACAGGCCCATATTTTACAGGTGATCTGGAACTCGTTCATGCTGGCGGCCGCGGTAGGCGTCGGCTGTACGTTTTTCGGTATGGTGCTGGCGATTTACACTTCGCGCATCGCCCGGCGCTCCGCTATCATCGGCCGGGTATTCTCCATCCTGCCGATCGTCACGCCGCCGTTCGTGGTCGGGCTGGGCGTAACCCTGATGATGGGCCGTTCCGGCTATGTCACCGAACTGATGGTCGCCTGGTTCGGCTTGACCAATACCAACTGGCTCTATGGCTTCACCGGCATCTGGCTGGCGCAGGTGCTGGCCTTTACCCCGATGTCCTTCATGATCCTAGAAGGCGCGATTAAAACCATTCATCCGTCGCTGGAGGAGGCCTCTTACACGCTGCGCGCCAACCGCTGGCAAACGTTTCAGCGGGTATTCCTGCCGCTGCTGAAGCCGGCTCTGGCCAACTCGTTTCTGATCGTTATCGTGCAATCCCTGGCGGATTTCAGCAACCCGCTGGTGCTGGGCGGCAACTTTGATGTTCTCGCCACCCAGATCTATTTCTATATCGTCGGCGCCCAGTTGGATTATCAGGCGGCCAGCACGCTGGGGGTGATCCTGCTGTTGTTCTCGCTGTTGGTGTTCTGTATTCAATATTTATGGATTGGCAAACGCTCCTACGTCACCATCTCCGGCAAATCCTATCGGGGCGATGTGCAGCCGCTGCCGGTCTCGCTGGTGTGGATCGTCAGCATTCTGCTTTATATCTGGATTGCCTTTAATTTCCTGCTGTACGGCAGCATTTTCTACGGCAGCTTCACCGTGAACTGGGGCGTCGACTATACCCTGACGCTGAACAACTTTATCAAGCTGTTCGGGCAAGGTTTCAGCGACGGCGCCTGGCCGTCGATGCTCGACACCCTGTTGTTCGCCGGTATCGCCGCGCCGATTACCGCCATGCTGGGACTGCTTATCGCCTATATCGTGGTGCGCCAGCAGTTTCATGGCAAAAAAACCATCGAGTTCACGACCATGCTGTGTTTCGCCGTACCGGGAACCGTGGCCGGGGTATCCTATATTCTGGCCTTTAACGATGCGCCGATATACCTGACGGGAACCGCCGCCATCATCATTATTTCGATGGTAATGCGTAACGTGCCGGTAGGCATCCGCGCCGGCATCGCCGGTTTGGGCCAGTTGGATAAATCGCTGGATGAAGCCTCGCTCAGCCTGCGCGCCGGTTCCATGCGCACCATCTTTTACATCCTGCTGCCGCTGCTGCGCCCGGCGATCCTGTCGGCGCTGATTTACAGCTTTGTACGCGCCATTACCACCGTCAGCGCCATTGTCTTCCTGGTGACGCCGGATACCCGCGTGGCGACCGCCTACATTCTTAACCGGGTGGAGGACGGCGAATACGGTATGGCGATTGCCTACGGCTCAATTCTCATCATGGTCATGCTGGCCATTATTTTCCTGTTTGACTACCTGGTCGGCGAAGCGCGGGTTTCCCGCTCCAAAGCCCAGAACAGCGACCAAGCGGAGTAATTACCTTGAATACTGAAAAGCCAAAAACACCGGGAACCTCTTTTAATGCCGACCCACAGGGCGCCCGCGATAAGAACTTTGTTGAACTGAAGCACGTCACCAAGCGCTTCGGCCGCAATACCGTTATTGACGACCTCAATCTGGCCATTCCGCAAGGAAAAATGGTCACGCTGCTCGGCCCCTCCGGCTGCGGCAAAACCACCGTACTTCGCCTGGTCGCCGGGCTGGAAAAACCGACGGAAGGCCGCATCCTGATCGACGACGAAGATGTAACCGAACGTTCGATTCAGCAGCGCGACATCTGTATGGTGTTTCAGTCCTACGCCCTTTTTCCGCATATGTCGCTGGGGGAAAATATTGGCTACGGACTGAGAATGCTCGGACGCCCGAAGGCGGAAATTAATCGGCGGGTCAAAGAAGCGCTGGCGTTGGTTGATCTGGACGGGTTCGAAGATCGCTTTGTGGATCAGATCTCCGGCGGCCAGCAACAGCGCGTGGCGCTGGCCCGCGCGTTAATCCTCAAGCCCAAAGTTCTGCTGTTTGACGAGCCGTTAAGTAACCTGGATGCCAACTTGCGACGCAGCATGCGCGAGAAAATCCGTGAGCTGCAACAACAGTTCAATATCACCTCGCTGTATGTGACCCACGATCAAAGCGAAGCCTTTGCGGTTTCCGATATGGTTTTGGTGATGAACAAAGGTAAAATAATGCAACTCGGCGCGCCGCAGGAACTCTATCGCCAGCCGGCATCGCACTTTATGGCGAGTTTTATGGGCGATGCCAATATCTTCCCGGCGAAGCTTTCTCAGGACAGCGTAGACATTTACGGCTATAAACTGCCGCGTCCCGCAGGCTTTGCCGCGGGACTGACCGAATGCACAGTCGGCGTCCGGCCGGAAGCCATCACCCTTGGTCAGCAAGGAGAGGACAGCCAGCGCTGTACCATCACCCAAGTCGCGTACATGGGGCCGCAATACGAAGTGCTGGTCGAGTGGCACGGCCAGTCATTGTTGTTACAGGTCAACGCCACACAGCTCCAACCCAATCCCGGCGATTGCTACTATTTACAGATTCACCCTTACGGCATGTTCTTGCTGGCCGATCAATAATCCCAGGGGCGGCATCCGCTGCCCTTCACTTCCCTGGCCGGCATTAGGCCCGTCACGGCATGAAAAATTCCTGCGCCCCTTCGCCGACGACAGTAAAAATCCACGGTAAAACACCGATATAACTCAGAATTGCAGCAACTTGCACATTCTCTCGCCAAACAGACGGAATTTGTGGTTTCCGCCTTTGACATGCGCACGGCGCCTCGCTATGATGCGCCCCGTTCACACGATTCCTCTGTAGTTCAGTCGGTAGAACGGCGGACTGTTAATCCGTATGTCACTGGTTCGAGTCCAGTCAGGGGAGCCATTTACTTGTTTTCATGCATCCTTGCGAATCCCTATTTTTACATTGATTCAACAGGTTAGCGTGAAAATCCTTCCCGATGCGTTTCTGGTTTTCCCTCCGCATCGGGGAAAAATGGTGGTCAGATTTGGGGTCAGGTTGGTTCGATAATGGAGTGACCCCCAAATGTCTCTTAACGACTCAAAAATCCGCAAGTTAAAATCATCCGCTAATCCCGTCAAAGTTTCCGATTCACACGGTCTATACCTTTTGGTTAATCCAGGCGGTTCACGTCTCTGGTATCTCAAATATCGTATCAATGGCAAAGAGTCTCGCCTCAGTTTAGGCACTTATCCCGATGTATCGCTGACCGATGCCCGGCAACAGCGCGACGGCATCCGCAAACTGCTGGCTCTAAATATCAACCCGGCGCAGCAACGTGCCGCTGAAAAGGCGGCTCGTTCACCGGCAAAGAGTTTTAAGACGGTGGCGCTGAGCTGGCATCAAAGCAACAGAACCTGGTCGGAGAACCATGCTGCCCGCCTGCTTGCCAGTATGAACAATCACATCTTCCCGGCGATCGGTAATCTGCCGATAACGGAACTGAAAACCCGACACTTCACTGCCCTGCTGAAAGGTATTGAGGAAAAAGGTTTGCTGGAGGTCGCATCCCGCACGCGGCAGCATCTGTGCAATATTATGCGTTACGCGGTTCAGCAAGGATGGGTGGAAAATAATCCGGCTCTGAATCTGGTCGGCGTAACGGCTCCGCCGGTTAGACGCCACTATCCGGCTCTGCCGCTGGAGCGTCTGCCTGAGCTGCTGGAACTAATTGAAAGCTATCAGCAAGGCCGGGAACTGACCCGGCTGGGGGTACTACTCACCCTGCACCTGTTTATCCGTTCCAGCGAACTGCGCTTCGCTCGCTGGCGCGAGATAGATTTCAAAAATAGAATCTGGACCATTCCCGCCACCCGCGACGCAATTGCCGGCGTCCGCTATTCTGGACGCGGAGCGAAAATGCGCACGCCGCATATTGTCCCGCTATCCCGACAAACCATCGGCATTCTGAAGCAAATTCAAGCGATTTCCGGCCATTTGGAACTGGTGTTTCCCGGCGATCATAATCCGTATAAACCAATGTGTGAAAACACGGTCAACAAGGCGCTGCGTCTGATGGGTTATGTAGATTAGCCCCATAGATCACCAGACACTTCGCCTCTCTTAAAATAAGAGGTAGTCTTGGAACTATGTTTAACACCAGTCAGAATAATAAGATGGTTGAAGTGTTATCAGGACCTGAGCGGCGTCGGCGTCGTACACCGCAGGAAAAAATTGCCATTATTCAGCAGACTATGGAACCCGGTATGACCGTGTCTCATGTCGCGCGCCTGCATGGCATCAATGCAAACCAGATATTCAAATGGCGCAAGCAATATGAAGACGGTTCGCTGACGGCTGTTGCATCGGGCGAGGAAGTGGTGCCGGCCTCCGAGCTCGCTGCCGCCAATAAGCAAATCCGCGAGCTCCAGCGCCTTCTGGGCAAAAAGACGATGGAAGCCGAGATCCTTAAAGAGGCCGTGGAGTTCGGTCGGGCAAAAAAATGGATTGCGCATGCGCCCTTGTTGCCCGGGGACGACGACTAACCGACGTCTGCCGGAGTATTGGTGTGTCGCGTGCGCAACTGAGCATCAGGGTTCACCGGCCATCTGACTGGCAGGATCACAGACGGCAGCCCCGTTTTGACGATACCACCGTATTGTCCCGGATAAACATGGCGGTGGCTGACCTGCCGACGTATGGTTATCGCCGTGTGTGGGCGCTGCTGCGACGGGAGTCGGAGCGGGACGGCCTGCCTGTGGTTAATGCGAAGCGGGTGTATCGCATTATGAGAACACATAATCTGCTTCTTGAACGTAAACCCGCTGATCCTTGCCGTAAGCGGGCCCATAAGGGGCGCGTAGCAGTAGCGGAAAGTAACCGGCGCTGGTGCTCAGATGGCTTTGAGTTCCGCTGTGACAATGGCGAAAAGCTGCGGGTGACCTTCGCGCAGGACTGCTGCGACAGGGAGATCATTGACTGGGCAGCGAGCACCGGAGGCTATGACAAAGAAACGGTGCAGGATGTCATGTTGGGTGCGGTGGAAA
>NZ_JBEIAB010000025.1:0-59331 GCF_040240345.1 Brenneria sp. g21c3
TACAACGAACATCATCCGCATAGTGCACTGGGATATCGCTCACCACGGGAATATATACGCAGGAAGTTATCGCAACCATAAGAGAGCAAAAACGTCTGGATATATAGGGTCAAATCCAGCGGCATACCAGGAATATTAATATGTGCGACAGCGACATTGCCACTACGTTTGGGATCCGAAGATAAACCAGCTCTTAATTCAGTTATCTGTTTTTTAAATGTCGCTGCCTGCTGAATAGCCTTTATAGTCTTTTCATTAACCAGATAACTTTTCCAACCGGCTGTAGGCGCCTCTAGTTTAGTCGACAGATATTGATTGCCCACATTGGCCTTACCCATCCCTGCGAAGGTACTGGCAATTGATACTGTAATTCCCAGCGAATCGACGGATTCTTTCGACCAGCCGGTTATCTTACTGGCTTCTTCAACCCACTGATTACGTGCGAAGAGTTGGCTGTCGGAAATACTGTCGCCCGCCGTATAGGTGAACAACTGTTGCATATCATACCCGGCATAAAGCGGATAATTCCCTGTCCGTTGCCGTTCTTTCTGCCCCCAGTCGTTGGCGATCAGTCCATCTTCCTCGCGGGCAGGCGATTGAGCTGTTCCATACCTCTTTCCCGGACAAGTCGGGGTTCCCCATGTCAGGAAACCCCGGCCGAGCGGGACTGCGTTATTTGAAATCGGCGTAGGGGGTTAATGATTGCGGCGGGCTGTCCAGATCGCCCTGCCAGCCGGAGGCGGAGTAGCGCAGGTAAATCATACCGTGGCTGGGGGTGTAATCTTTCGCCTGTTGAATATCGACGCCGGCCCCCAACGTCCAGTGCGAGTCAAGCCGGCGTTCGACGGCCGCCTGTACGGTATAGCCCACCCCGTGGCTGCTGCCGCCCTGTTCGATGCCGGGTAAGTCCGACAGCGGATAGCGTCGCTGGTTTTTGCTGGATGAGTGCGACCAGGACACCGAACCGCCGACTTCCCACGACCAGTTTTCCGTGCGCTGACGGTAGTTCACCGGTATGCCCGCCGAAGAGTAGCGTTGCGGGCTGTAGTAACCGCCCTGACCAAGCGTGTAGCCGCTCAAATCCTTCTGATAGTGCATCCACATGCCGTTGAGGCCGACGGTGACCCGGCGGTCGTCCTGATTGACGATTTTGTAGTAATAGCCCGTCATGGCGCGGAAGCGATGATTGTCGGCGACGTTTTTCCCGCTGATTTGGTGCGCGCTGAAGTCGCTCCATACGCCGTGTTTTTCTCCGCGGTCGTAGCTGAGTCCCAGCGCGCCGCCGCTGGCCCGTACGCCGCCCCAGGTGATGCCTGTCGCCGGATCTTCGGCGCCGGCGAACGCCAGTAATGAGCTGGAGATGGGGCGTCGCGATGCGGTGGCGGTCCAGCCGATATCCCGCCATTTGTCGCTGTAGCCGAGGCCGCCGACGATATCGACCACCTCAAAGCCGATCGGCGTAGTGCCGATATCCGCCTGCCAGCGATCGTTTTTCCAGCCTGCGGCGACGCTGGTGCCGGTGGTTTTCTGGGCGCGTCGTCCAGGGCAGCGTAAATCGGCGCAGGCGCCGAATTTCGCAGTATTGACGCCGTCACGGTCAAGCGAAAAGGTTCCCGCGTTCATCTGTACGGTATCGGTGCGGAAAAACGCGCGTCCGTCATGCCAGGGCAGATCCACCTGCAACAGGGTGTCATGCGCTTTCAGGTTGGAAATGCCGCCGGTGCCGCTGGATCGGCCATAATCATGACCGAGCGCGACGTTGATATCCTGCCGTCGATACAGGTCGGCGGCTTCGGCGCGAATGCTGCGTTTCAGCCAGTCATCCGTGGGATTAATGCGCGTCAGTCGGGTGTAGGCGTCGTTATCCGGCGGCAAAACCGGCGTGATGCCGCTGGCCTTCATCGCCTGGCGATAGTTTTGTTCCGCCTGCGCCGGCCGTGACCGCTGCCGTTCAAAGCGCGCCGTATCGCGGTAAACCAGCGCCTGATTTTGTCCGGGCGTTTCCTGGCGCGCGTCGATCGCCAGCCGCTGAAAAAGCGCGGCCGCCCGGTCGTCGTCGCCGACCGCCAGCCAGGCGTTGGCGATCCGACGTCGGACGTTGAGCGTGTTATCCGTCTGCCCGGCGGATTGCAGTAAACGCTGGCGGGCTTCATCCCGTCTTCCCTGCGCGATAAAGGCTTCAACTTCGCCCAGACGCGCGTCAGGGTTGTGCGGCTCCCGCGCGCTGACCTGTTGATAGGCCGCCAGCGCGTCATCGTAGTCGCCGCGCGCCAGCGCCCAGTCTCCCAGTTCAAGATCGATGCGCGGGTTGGCCGGCTGCCGGCGCAGATAGGCTATCGCGCCAGGCTCATCGCCCGCCTCGCGCATCGCCTGCGCCTGAACCAGCGCCTGCTGTAGCGTCAGGCGCTGCGCGAGTTCATGCATGTCGCCGCTCCACTGCGCGGCGGGCAGCGTATCAAGGTAAGCCAGCGCCTGCGCGTCGCGATCGGTCGAGGAGAGATAAAGCGCGTACGCATAGGTTTTCCCGGCGCTGGCGGGAGGACGAGAAGCGGTGCTCAGCAACATGCCATCCGCTTGCTCAACCTGTCCAAGATGGCCCAGAGTCAGCGCATAGCGGTAGGCCATCCAGATATCGTCGGCATCCAGCTGCTGCGCCTGACGATATTTTTCGGCGGCCGCTTCCCACTGTTGCCGTGCGGAAAGCTGGTCCGCCTGCTGCGCCAGAATGTCATGCTGCAAACCGTTGAGCGTGGCGCGCAGCGTATTTTGCCGGTCGCGCGGCAGGCTGTTGATATAGGTCAGCGCGCTTTCCGGCGATTGGCGCAGATGAATGTTGACCAGTCTGCGCAATGCGCCGGCGTTGTCGGGCGAGAGACGCAAAGCCTGCTGATAGGCCGTTTCGGCCGCCGCGTCGTTTTTGGCGGCGACGGCGACATCGCCTAAACCGATAAGGGCGAAAGCGTCGCCGTTATCCAATTGCCGGGCCAGCTGATATTTGAGTTGCGCCAGCATCAGATGGTTGGCGGCTAACGCCTTGTCGCCTTCGTCGAGCAGGTGCCAGTAACGCGTACTTTTTATCAGCCTTGCCCATTTATCCGCGTTAAGGTGATTAATATCGGCCTTTAGCGCTAGTTGAAACTGGGTTAACGCTTTTTCCCGCTCGCCGGCGCGCAGGTAGGCGACGCCAATGGCGCCGATGAGTTCCGGATCGTTCGGCGATGCGGCCAGGGCGGTGTTTAGCTCGCTGATAACGGCGGGGCCGCTATCGCCCCGGCTGATTTTATCCAGACCGCGAAGCCGGGCCTGATAAGCCGGATCGGCCAGCATCGCCAGCTGTTTATTGAGCATTTTGCGTCCGGTTTCGGCCTGATTGCTTGCGCCGAACGCGGCGATGAAGCGCTCTAACGCCTCGACGCTTTGCGGCGTGACGTCCATTCTGCCGACAATTTCCAGCCACAGCGAGGATGCCGAGCCGGCGCCGTTAGGATCGGCGGCCAGTTGCTGCAATATCGCGTAAGCCTGTTCGTTAAGATGCTGACTGAATAACAGTCGCGCCAGCATGACGCGCAGCGACACATTGCCGGGATAGCGTTGATCCAGCGCCGCCAGTTGGGCAATGGCTATCGGTTCCTGATTGGGCAGCCGCGACACCAGACGCCAGTATTCGACGGCAAGTTCAATCGTAGGCGGTTCGCCGTGCCACAGCTCGTCATACTGAACTTTGGCTTCGGCATAGCGGCCCGCGGTTGATAACAAACGGGCCTGCTGAAGTTTTTGCCGCATGTCCTGCTGCGTCAGCGCCAGATTCATTTCAGCCTGACGATAAAAAGGCGAGTCCGGCGCCAGCGCTTTCAGCATTTCCAACTGTTGACGCGCCAGCGATTGATCGCCCTGACGCAGCGCCAGACGTATGCGCGCGGCCAGAATCTCCGGATTATCCGGGTCGATCAGCGCCAGACGATAAAGCGACTGGCGCACCAGATCGTCTTTGTAGCGGGCTTCCCCCATGCGTATTTGTTCTATCAGAAACTGCTTCGGCGAAATCGCTTCCGCCCCGTGCGCCAGCGGGATGACGGCCGGACACAAAGACAGCAGCGCCATTACTGGTCCGGCGATGAGGTAT
Source organism: Brenneria sp. g21c3 (assembly GCF_040240345.1). Lineage (NCBI taxonomy): Bacteria > Pseudomonadati > Pseudomonadota > Gammaproteobacteria > Enterobacterales > Pectobacteriaceae > Brenneria > Brenneria sp. g21c3. The sequence goes on from NZ_JBEIAB010000025.1 coordinate 4,124, forward strand.
TTCAGTATCCTCATGGGCGTCAGTCTTTTTCGTCAGGCGACAGGCGGCGACGGCTGATGCTCTTCAGCGTGCGCCACAACAGCCAGGCAATAATGATAACCGTCAGCGTGGCAATGACCGCCAGCAGCACCGGATGCGTCGCCAGCGCGTGCCAGATACGCTCCCACCAGGGCAGATGGCCGACATAATAAACATCGCCTACGCGTAAACTGTTTACGCCGGAGTCGCGAATCACCGCCACCGAGCCGAACACGGCGGCGCGTTTGCCGTCATCGATCAGCGCATTATTCAACAGCGCATAGCCCTGCGGGCTGTCCGCCAGCAGCGCGACGATACTGCGCTGATCGTGATAGGGCGATTGCATCCCGATGATGGCGGACATCGGCGCCTCGGCGCTGATGGTGGTTTTGGTGTCCGCTTTGGCGTCGTCGTCCAGCGCATCGATATCCGGCAGCGTGCTTTGTCGGGTCGGTTGTTTTATCCAGCTCAGGGTGGCATCCGCCAACAGGTTGATTTTTTCGTTATCGCGCAATTCCGGAGGGATAGCGCCGATCAACAGAATATCCCTGTCCTGTTTGCCGGCCTGCGCCCAGTCGTCGCTCAATTGCATGGCCAACGCCGGATAGCCGGTATGCGCGCCGATGCTGCCTAAGGCGTTCAGCAGCGTGCCGACCTGCGCGGGCGTCGGTAGTTTATCGATGAGCACCACGGTTTGCGACAAATCGGCCAGTCGGCTGAAAGGATAGCCTGCATTGGTAAAGGCCCGCAGGTCGGGCATGGAAATAAAGTGGCGGTAGCCGGAGAAGTTGATGGTTGAGCCGCCGTCAATCACCGCATGGTTGACGACCGGCGTATAGGTTTCACAGCGCCCCTCCGCGCCGCTGGCCAGCAGCGTGGTGTAGCTGAAATCAAAGCGCAACTGGTTGGTGGTTCCCAGCGTTAACGCCGGGATCGTCAGGTTTTTATCTGAATCCCATAACCCCTGCGTCAACGGCAACCGCAGCAGCAGCGAATCCTGATCGTGCTCCGGCACCAGAGAGAATGCCTGAACAAACTGGTTGTTCAGGCGCACGCTCAGACGCGAACCATCTTTAAGCTGCGGCGCGGTATAACGGTATTTCAGCTTCATGTCGATGCCCTGGCTGCGGATCATAAACAGATCGGGCGGCAGGTTCAGATTCAGCGAAATAGGGTAGGGTACCGTGCCGCTGGTCTGGAACTGACCTTCATGTTGCTGAAGTTCGGCAAAGGTCATCGGACGGTTGGTTTGTACCCAGTTCGGCGCATCGTAAGGCTGCCTCGGCATCAGTTGCTCAACCTTATCCACGGTGACGCTTTGTCCACGGAACAGAATGTTGCCCTGCACCAGGCCTTTTACCGCGGTGACCAGATCGTCGTCATCCCGGCCTTGCACCAGCAGCAGCTTGACATAAGGGTCGTCGGGATGGTCGGTGATGGAGACCGTCGGTCCGGCGACCGGCGGCGCATCGCGCAGGAAGTCCGGGCGCTGCGCGTTGGTGGCGAACACGACGGCATGGCGGTCCGGCAATTGATTGAACATGGCCGGGAATGACTGCCCGCGCCACTGCGCCTTGCTGCCGAACCAGGAGGCCAGGATCGCGGCCGCCCGCTGTTGCGTCAGATCCGGCCGCTGGCTGAATACCATCGGCAGCGTCAGCGGCCGGTTATCGCGGATATCAAAAAATGGCACCGGGAAAGGAGACAGCTCGTTTTTCAGCGGCAATGTCTGGAACTGCAAATCCAGCGAGCTTGATTTGCTCACGTCCAGCCACAGGGATGAACTGGACGGGCTTTCGCAAACGTTCGGATAATGGCCGATAAATTCCAACCGCACCCGGTTGAAGTCGCTGATATAACGAGGATCGATCGGCAAGCGGACACGGCTGGGTTTGCCTAACTGATCCCTGGTGATGCTGGTCACCCCCATCAGCTCATCGTTAAGATAAACCTTGAGGTGGGATTCTATCGGCGTCAGCGACGGCGATGGCGTGAATTCCAGATCGAGCGCGGCCTGCGTGACGACTTCATCGCCGCGCACGCCAAATTCGATTTGCCCGTTCGGGCTGGTGCCGCGTAGGGAAAACGTACCCGGCGCGGGCGCGATCTGGGCAAACGGCAACTTCACGTCGCGTACCGGCGCGGGTTTTCCTTGCGGCGTCGGCGCGACGGCCGCCGCGGGTTGGGAAACGGTCTCGGCGGGCGGCGTAACGGCGGCCTGAGACAACGAACTGACGCCTAAAGCGAATGCGGTAAACCAGGTTATTTTTTTCGTCATCATGTCATCATCAATATTAAAAACTAATCTCGCCGTAGCGGGAGGGAATAGGCGTACGGCCTTGGGGATAGGCCGGTATCGCTACCGGATGCCTATGCCGGGCTTTTTCCTACATAACGTGGAATGAACGACAGCAGCCACGTAATCAGGGTGGTAAAAGCAACAAGGATGCGGCGAATAACCGGCGGGGCATAATCGGCCATACGTAAGTAACCCCGGAAACCCAGCGTCAGTACGTCGCGCAGGCTTTCGAGCGGTTTGTCTTCGGGAACCTTGTTTTGCCATTGCGCCCAGGTATCTATCCGGGCAAAGGTGCATTGAATAAAATCAATATGTTGTTGCGTGGTCAGGTCCATCATCCGCAGACCGATTTTATTGCCGAAGACGCGGGTCACCTGAAAAGGGAAGGCGTACTCCTGCGGGCCGCGTTTTAATAGCAGGGAAATATGATCGCCTGCCTGCAACCGTTCCGGCTCGCGTATTTCTACGCCCACGCCGGCGCCGGAATAGTCGTTCATGACGCAGGAAAAGAGGTGGCCGTCGGCGCAGAGAATCGCGGCGGGCATCGATATTTCAACCCGGTGCGACTGACGCACCTGTTTGGTTTCCACCGCGACCGCCATGGCGCCGCCGAGAATCATCATGTTGTAGCCGACCCACAGCAAACTGACGATGACGGTGATGATCTCGTCGGGCGCGCCGTAGTTCAGACGGCATATTCCGACCGCCAGCCCGGCGATATTCAATAACACCAGGATCAGGTAAGGCCGGGTAATCACCCAGTCGACGTGTTGTTTTTCGACCAGTCCCCCTTTGGCGGTGACGTTGAATGCGCCCTTATGCGGGTTAAGCAGCGCCACGGTCGTGGGTCTGGCGATGTACCACGCCAGCACGGTTTCGTAGATTTCGCTCCAGAAAGAGTGGCGGAAACGTCCCTGAATACGGGAGTTGGTCAGGCTGGCGTGTACCATATGCGGGATAACATATAACGCGATGGCCAGCGCCGGGGCGAAAATAATGTAGGCGTGCAGCAACAGAAAGGCCAACGGCGCGGTAAGGAAAATCAGGCGGGGAATGCCCGACAGAAAGTGCAGCATGGCGTTGGCATAACATAGCCGCTGTCCCAGCTTCAGCCCTTTGCCGAACAGCGGGTTATCCAGCCGGAAAATCTGCGCCATCCCCCTGGCCCAGCGGATGCGTTGTCCGATATGCGCCGACAGGCTTTCCGTCGCCAAACCGGCCGCCTGCGGAATGCGGATATAGGCGGAAGTGTAGCCGAGCCGGTGAAGGCGCAATGAGGTATGGGCGTCTTCGGTGACGGTTTCGACGGCGATGCCGTTGATTTCATCCAGCGCTTTGCGGCGCAGAATGGCGCACGAGCCGCAGAAAAACGCGGCGTCCCACATATCATTACCGTCCTGCACCAAACCGTAGAACAGCGTGCCTTCGTTGGGGGTACGGCGAAAACGGCCGAGATTGCGCTCGAAAGGATCGGGTGAGAAGAAATGGTGGGGCGTTTGCAGCATCGCCAGCTTGTTATCCTGAAAGAACCACCCCATCGTCAGTTGCAGGAAGGAGCGCGTGGGAACATGGTCGCAGTCGAAGATGGCGACAAACTCGCCTTTCGCCTGTTGCAGCGCGTGATTGATGTTGCCGGCTTTCGCGTGTTCATGCGTGGCGCGGGCGATGTACTTGACTCCGACGCTTTCGGCGAACGCCTTGAACTCGGGACGGCCGCCGTCGTCAAGGATGTAGATATGCAGTTTATCTTGCGGCCAGTCCATGCCCAGCGCGGCGTAGACCGTTGGTTTCACGATCTCCAGCGGTTCGTTGTAGGTCGGCACGAACAGATCCACCGTCGGCCACGCCCGCATCTCGGCGGGTAAGGGAACCGGCTGGCGGTTAAGCGGCCAGATGGTCTGAAAGTAGCCCAGCACCAATACCACCCAGGAGTAGGTTTCCGCCGCCAGCAGCAACAAACCGCAGATCAGGCTGAACGGATCGTCCCAGTTAAGCGTCTCGGTATAGCGCCACCACAAGTAACGGCAGGAAATGGTGAGGGACAGGGCGATCATCATCAGCGTCGACATCCGCCCCGGTATGCGGCGGAAAACCATCGCCATGCTCCAGAGCAGCAGCATAAAAACAAACTGTGATAAAAGCTCGAACGGCTGGGTGATGCATAACAAAGCCAGCGCGGCGCTTATCAGAGCGAGTACGGCAAGCCATAGCCTTTGCATGCCTTTTCCCCGTTGGGGCGCGTCGGATGGGTTTTCCGCGTCGTTATCGGCGTCGGCCGTTGAACGCATAACATATCGTGGCAGGCGTTGCAGCCCGTTGATATAGCCTTGCCGCCAGCGCCGCAGCCGGGAAAAACGATGTTTACGCGGCGTCTGCCCGTTCCTGACGATCAGCAGCCACAGCCCCTGCACCAGATAGCGCAGCGGATCGGCCGGGCGGGGGGGACGGGATGAGATATGCGGGAACCAGTGGCGGCGAGCTTTTCGCACCTGTTGCCAACTGGCGGACTCCAGCCGCAGGAAACTCCAGCCGATTATCATCAGCGACGTCGTCAGATAAGCGGCCAGCGCGGAGGAACCCTGCCGGCGGTAGTCCTGGTCGCGTTGCCGTATCGCCTGATAGGCCGCCGGCATGAGAAAGAGGCGCAGTATCGGGTTCATACCGCCTCTTTTTTCGTCAGATGAATCAGACACCAGTTTGCCAGCGTGATGATTTCTTCCGCCGCGCCGCTTGCCGGGCGATATTCTCCCAGCGGTTGTTTGGCCGCCGGCGATTCCGCCAGCGCTTCGTCGCGGTGAATAACCAGCGGCAGCAGACGCGGCAAAGTATGTTGCCACAGCTGATATAAATCCTGTTGTATCTGACTGATGGCGGAAAACTGGTTGACCAGAAAATAGCGCTGCGCCGGCAACGCCTGCTGGTGTAATCGCGAGTGGCAGTTCGTATCCGGCGTGAGAAGCAGAAAAACGGCGTCCGCGGCGGCCAGCGCCTGACGAGTCAGCGGGCTGTCGTCCGCCGGCGCATCAATCAGGATCCAACGGTGCCTGCCGTGCGCGATAATTTGCGCCAGATTATCCCGCCAGTACGTCGGGGAGTGAATGCAATGCTGTTGCAACGCATCTATCTCCGTTTGATTGAGCTGGCCGAACGGCAGGAAATCGAGCCGGGGGACATATTGCATCGCGCCTTGTTGCCAGCGGTCGCCATCCGTCGTCGCGCGGGCCCAGCCGCGTGCTTGCGCAAACGTCATATTAAAATGCAGGCGCAACAGATTATTCGAGGAGAAATCGATGGCAAGCGCGCTTTCGCCTAACTGCTGTAACGCCCAGGCCAATCCCGCCGTGATGGATGTTGTTCCCAGGCCGCCGCGAATGCCTTGTAATACGATGATCGGCATATTCAGCGGCCCCCCGCCGATTCATTCTGTTCCGCCAGCAAGGGCCAGCGTTCCATCATCCGGGCTAGACGGGTTTGGCGAGCGATATCTATATAATTTATTTCCGGCAACGAAAAGGTCTGTCTTAACTCGCGCAGATCATCCTGTCTCTCGGCGTAGACACGCGTTTGCAAATACTCGTTTTTATCATTCATCCCAATTTCTCTGCAAAATAGATTTATTTCATTATTAATAATTGTGGTGGATAACAATTACGCCCCTATATATTCAATCATTGATGTATTGATGTTATTATCCGGCGAGCTTTCGGGCATGGCCTTGCCGCCACGGCCGCGGAACAGGTTTAAATCTACTTCTGACGTATTTTACGTTCACTCAAATTGCGAATGTTAGTAATAATCCCATAGACATTTTCAGTAATGCCGCTTTTCCGCCATTCATCTTAATTAAGATAATAAATAGATTATTATGGAATATTCCTATTTATATCGCCGAAGGGTTTGGATTCCAATAATTAGTGTTAGAGTCTATATCAAGATCATTATTGATGATAAACCATAAAATCATTCTCGGAAAAGAAAATTATCATATGACGCAGTCATTTTCATTAGGTGTCAGAAAGCTTTGGAATGAATTGTCATTACTGCAATCGCCTGGTTTTTATTGGGTTAATATTGCAGGTCAATTGGATGCGTCCTTATTTTGCCAACAACTTATCGGCGCACAGAACGATGTTGCCCGCGTGTCGTTAATATGCTGCGCGGAAAATCAGGCGTCGCTGCCCGCCTCATTATTTGCAACAAAATTAAAACAATTCTCTTACTATTTTTTACCGGAAAATAAATTGGCGCTATTGGGTTTCACGGACGATTTGATGCGGGCGTTAAAACCGAAAAAACGCTTATTAATCCTTTATGCGCCCGCCGGTTTATGGGGAGATTTTTCGCAGGAAAGACTACAACGCTGGGTCACGGATACGGGCGCATGGCTGCAACAGCGGGAATGCACGCTGATTATTCTCAGCCATGGCGGCGCGGACGGTAAACTGCGCAATAGGCTTATTTCCCAGCATCGCGCGCTGTATGGTTTAGCCAGCCTGCATCGGCAGCAGGATCGCGCGCAATATTGGGTGTCCTGGTGGAGTACGGAACTGGGGATGGTGGCCAACCAGACGCAGATATTACGGCCGGAGGCGGAAGGGTGGCAGGTCGTGGAGGATGAAGCGCCGACGCCGGCGCCTTTTGGGGATGATGAGGGGTTATATCTGGCGCAGACCGACGTGCTGGAAGGCGCGCCGGCCTTATCGGCAAGCTGGCGGCTGTTTGCCGACCACGACGCGCTGGCGCGACGCGGCATGTCGGCGCACGCCGCGACCCTGATTTTCTCGCTGCGCAACGCCCATCAGGTGGATGATCTGGCCAGAGAGATCCATCGTTTGCGCAGTCAGCGCGGCGACAGGCTGAAAATTGTGGTGCGGGAAATGCGTTCCGCGCTGCGATCCAGCGATGAGCGCCTGTTGCTGGCGTGCGGCGCCAATCTTATCGTGGCGCATGCCGAGTCGCTTTCCCGCTTTCTTACCCGTCTTGAAAGCGTGCAGGGGCAGCATTTCACCAGGCGTGTTCCCACGGATATCGAGACGTTGCTGACCGTGATGCGGCCGCTGAAGATTAAAGGCTATCTGCCGACAGACCGGTTTACCCGCGCCGTTCAACAGCTTATGGGCAACGCGTTGATCCCGGAAGGAAGCAAAGGACTGTTGGTCGCGCTGTATCCGGTTCCAGGGTTGCTTGTTGCTCAGGCGTTAACAATTTGTAATTTAAGACGTTCCGGCGATGTCGTGACGCTATCGCAGGGGCGTTTGCTGCTGTTTCTTTCCACCTGCGGTATAAACGAATTGGATACGGCGCTGAAATCCATTTTTTCTTTACCGGTAAATGAAATATTTAGCCGTCGGGCGGTATGGGCGCAGGATTTACAAATTCTTGCTGAGATAAAAGCATTATCGGAATGTCGGGAGGATGAAGTCGTACCGTTGATTAACCATTATGTTCATGCGCATCAGCATCAGCCTGAACAGAAAGTTGGCACGGTACGGCGTCAGCCTGCCGCTATAACTTTATTCACTGGCGGCTAAAGAGAAAACATATGCTAAATCTGAGCGATATCGTTCAACTGGTGTTGTTGAGCGCGGTAATATTTTTTACGCTTGGCTACGTTGCTCGTCATTATATTCCCCGCTGGCTTCAGTATTGGAAAAACCGATTGTTATCACCGAGCTATCTGAAAGCTGGCGACATTGGGATGCGTGACGCTTCTTCATCAAAAAATATTAAGAAATAAAATGAACGAGAAAAAATCTACGCCGCAAAACCAAACTCTGTGGCGTTACTGGCGTGGGCTTGGCGGCTGGAATCTCTATTTTCTGCTTAAATTCGCCTTGCTATGGTTTGGTTATCTTAATTTTCACCCATTATTCAACCTGATTTTCCTGGCATTTCTGTTGATTCCGCTTCCTCCCCTCTGGTTGCACCGCTGGCGGCATATCATTGCCATTCCTATCGGGATCGGCTTGTTTTATCACGATACCTGGTTGCCCGGCGTGAATACGATTATCCATCAGGGAAGCAACCTGATGGATTTCGATGCGTTATATCTGCTGGAATTGATTAACCGGTTTATTAACTGGCAGATGCTCGGCGCCGCGCTGGTGCTGGTGGTGGCTTATCTGTTTCTCTCTCAATGGATTCGTATAACGGTGTTTACCGTGGCCATCCTGGGATGGTTAAACCTGGTTCATCTCAGCGGGCCGATGGTTTCGTTGGTTCCGGATGTGGCGGCGGGGGTCTCCGGCGGCGCGTCCGGCCCGGCTAACGGGGCGTCGCCATTGCCGCCCGCGGCCAATCTGCCGCCCACGAATGATAATTTGACCGCGTATCTGAATCAGTTCTATGCGCGGGAAAAAGAGAGAGCGACGACGTTCCCGGCTTCACTGCCGGCGGATTCGCAACCTTTTGATTTGTTGATTGTTAATATCTGTTCGCTTTCATGGTCGGATATGGAAGCGAGCGAGTTGATGAATCATCCGCTATGGAGTAAGTTCGACATTCTGTTCAGTCATTTCAACTCGGCGACGGCGTACAGCGGACCGGCGGCTATCCGGTTGCTCCGGGCAAGCTGCGGTCAGGCATCACACCACGATTTGTATCAGCCCGCCAATCGGCAATGTTATCTGTTTGATAATCTGGCCAATCTGGGTTTTGAAAAGCAGCTGATGCTCGATCACTCCGGCGTGTCCGACTTATCGGGGAACTACCTGAAAGGGATACATGATGAAGGCAATCTGCAATCGCCGATGATGTCGCAGGCCGGCATCAGTTACCAATTGACTTCATTCGAAGGCGATCCGATTTATAACGATCTGGAACTGCTTAACCGCTGGTTGGAAAATCGTAAGACATCGGGAGCCGGGCGCAGCGCGACGTTCTTCAACCTGATTTCGCTGCATGACGGCAACCGTTTTGTCGGCACCAATAAATCGGCCGACTTTAAGCCGCGCGCGAAAACCCTGTTCGATCAGCTGGATAGCTTTTTCGATGCGCTGCAAAAGTCAGGGCGGAAAGTGATGGTGGTCGTCGTGCCCGAACATGGCGCGGCGTTGGCGGGCGATAAAATGCAGATGTCGGGTCTGCGCGATATACCGAGTCCCAGCATTACGCACATTCCGGTCGGCGTGAAGCTGTTCGGTATGCAGGCGCCGGCGTCCGGCAGCCCGTTGACGATTGAATCGAAGAGCAGCTACCTGGCTATTTCGGCGTTGGTCTCGCGCATGGTGGACGGCAAGGTCTTTGCGGCGCCGACGATCGACTGGCAGGCGTTGGTAAAAGATTTACCGCAATCGGAAGCGATTTCGGAAAATGAAAGCGCCATCGTGATGCCGTATCAGGGTAAACCCTATATTCGTCTTAACGGCGGGGAATGGGTGCCTTATCCGCAGTAACGAATGCGTGTCCGGGCGGGGGCGATCCCTCCGCCCTTGTTCCTCCCCCTCCCGCCGATCCGTCGCCTCGCTTGCCGACCCCGCCGCGTTCATCAATCTTTCATCCTTCTTCATTACTTTTTGTCCTGGATGGGCTGATAATAGGATCCCTCTTATGACGTGCGGAGGCGGATTCGGTGTTGTCAGCCGGTTAGGATTAAGATGAAATCCCGAACAGGCAAGAAGAAAACAGCATTGGGGCAAAGGTAAGCTGCCTTATACTACACCGGGTTATATACTCGTCATCTTTCAAGTTGCAGGTGCGTTCGGCTACATTACCCGGCCCTTCCATGGGGACTGTCCCGTAGGGGCCGCCGCGCGCGGCGTGCAGATTCTTTCTGACGAATTTGCCTCCCCGCCGCCGCCGTCCTGCATCTCGAAATCCATCGGGTATAATCAGACCTCAGAGATGAAAGACGAAAATTTAAGTATTTCAATCTTATAGCGGGTATGCTCGCGACAGATTTTATACATACGGCAGCAATACGGAATTGACGGAGAAAGTGCTTGCGGCTTAGACGTTCGTTAACTATTAAGCAGATGACAGCCGTGTCCGCGGTGGCGCTGGTTACCATCAGTCTTTTTATAGTGATACAGCTTTTCCACTTCGTGAATCAACGGCGTGACGATTATGCCAGGCAACTGGAGATCGTCGCTTACTCCGTGCGCCAGCCGTTGACGGAAGCCGTACTGCAAGGCGAAGTGCAACGGGCCGAAGATATTCTGAATAATTTGTTGCCGGTCGGCTTTCTGAGTCGCGCTGAAGTGGTGTTGCCCGGCGAATTCCAGACGCTGCATGCCAATTTCCCGACGGAACGCGCGGTGCCGCAGTGGGTTGCCAGGGCTTTTGAGCTGCCGATACGCATCGCGGTGCCGTTATATTCCCCGCCGCAGACGCAACATTCGACGCCATTGGCGCACCTGGTATTGCAGGCCGATTCTTACCGTATGTTTCAGTTTATCGTCAGTACCTTCTCGACCATGCTGGCGACTTATCTGCTATTGGCGCTGATTTTGTCCATCTCCATTACCTGGTGCATGAACCGGCTAATGGTACACCCGCTGCGTGCGATCATTACTGAATTACAGAGTCTGACGGCGGACGCGATCCCCCGTCATCAACTGACGCAGCCGGAATGGCATAAGGATGATGAACTTGGCATGCTGGTTCGCAGCTATAACCGTAATCAGCAGTTGCTGGCGCAATCTCTGGCTTCCGCCGCTGCGCGCTATGGTTTGCCGGATAAAGCGGATTTTATGATTCATCTGCAACGGCAACTGGCGCAAAGCGTACCGCTGAGCCTGATGGTGGTCGGCCTTGATCCGTCGCCGACAAACGCCGGCAATCCGTCTGCTGATGCGGCCTTTAACCTGGTGAATCAACTGAAGGCGGCGGTGGCCGAACGGGGGGATGCGCGTATTTTGCTGGCCTGTCTGGACGACGATGAGTTCGCGCTATTGGGCAGCCCGTGGGTGAGAGGAGAACCGGCGCAGATCTGGGCGCAGGACGTGATTGCTCAAATAAACGCGCCGTTTATGGCGGCCAATGACCCGGCCTCGCCGCCGGCCGCCAGCGCCGGTATTATCAATCTGGATGCCCCCGGCGTCAAAGAAACCAACAGCGCAGCGCTTCTGCTGTCACAGGCGCGTTTCGCTATGCAACTGGCCCGCCATGAGAAGAAGAATGGCGTTCACGTTTTTATAAATTAATAGCCTGATCATTATTTTACGGTTATCAGTGTCGGGCTTCCGCCCTCGCGCTGATGACCTTTTTCGGCGATTTTTTCACCGTTTCTTGTTGCGTAATGTGGTTCTTTGTTGCAACTAAATTGCGCTAATGTTTAATATTCATGTCTGCTGAAGCGATTCCTCTCTTATTTTTAACCATTCGTTCACAAACTAAAGTTAGAAAACATTTCCAGACAGTTATTGCGGTGTTACTTTCCGGCGCAATCACAGGTGGTATTCCCTCGCGTACTCTATTATCTACCTGTGTTTCCCTGCCATAGGACATAAGTATGAAAACATCTATTTTTAAAACGCTTTATTTTCAGGTGCTTACTGCTATCACGATAGGGATATTACTCGGCCATTTCTATCCGGAGCTTGGCGAGCAGATGAAGCCTTTGGGCGATGGATTTGTTAAATTAATTAAAATGATCATTGCGCCGGTTATCTTTTGTACGGTGGTGACCGGTATTGCCGGCATGGAAAGCATGAAATCAGTGGGGAAAACCGGTGCGGTCGCCCTGCTGTATTTTGAAATCGTCAGTACCATCGCCCTGATCATCGGGCTGGTGATTGTAAACCTGGTAAAACCGGGCGTGGGTATGAATGTCGACCCCGCCGCGCTGGATGCCTCCGCCGTGGCGGTGTATACCCAGCAGGCCTCGCAGCAGGGCCTGATTCCGTTCCTGATGGATGTGATCCCTTCCAGCGCGGTCGGGGCATTCGCCAGCGGAAATATTTTGCAGGTCTTGTTGTTTGCGGTGATGTTCGGCTTTGCGCTGCATCGGCTGGGTGAAAAGGGCAAGATGATCTTTGATGTGATCGAAAGTTTCTCCCGCGTCATTTTCGGCATCATCAACATGATCATGCGTCTGGCGCCTCTGGGCGCGTTTGGCGCCATGGCGTTCACCATCGGCAAATACGGGCTGGGTACGCTGGTGCAGTTGGGTCAGTTGATTATCTGTTTCTATATCACCTGTCTGCTGTTCGTCTTCCTGGTTCTGGGCAGTATCGCCAGGGCTACGGGATTCAGCATTTTCAAATTTATCCGCTATATCAAAGAAGAGTTGCTGATTGTGCTGGGGACATCCTCTTCCGAATCCGTGTTGCCGCGGATGCTGGAGAAGATGGAGAAGGTCGGCTGTAAGAAATCGGTCGTCGGGCTGGTTATTCCCACCGGCTACTCGTTCAATCTGGACGGCACCTCGATCTATCTGACGATGGCCGCGGTATTTATCGCCCAGGCCACTAACAGCCATATGGATATCTGGCATCAGATTACGCTGCTGGTGGTGTTGCTGCTGTCGTCCAAAGGGGCGGCGGGGGTGACGGGAAGCGGATTTATCGTGCTGGCCGCCACCCTTTCCGCGGTAGGCCATCTGCCGGTCGCGGGTCTGGCGTTAATTCTGGGTATCGACCGCTTTATGTCGGAAGCCCGCGCGCTGACCAATCTGATTGGCAACGGCGTGGCGACGATCGTCGTCGCGAAGTATTGCCATGAACTGGATTCCAAGAAGATGAATGCGGTGCTTTCCGGCGATAAAGGCGATACCGGCAAGAACGGCGATAAACCGGCGGAGTCGACGACGCTGTCCTGACCCTTCCTCCCGCTTGTTCTGACCATCCCCGCCTTACGGCGGGGATGGTTGAGGTTGATGACAAAGTGCGTCGAGCGGTGAGAATGGATAGATCGTAAAGACGCTGCGAGTACATCCCTGTAAGCTCGAACCGCGCGAATAGGAATCTCATCCCTGAGATTCCCCCTTGCAGGGCCGTCGCAAGCGACGTTCAAAGGCGTTCCCTACGCCTTTGTCCCTGGCGCGGACGCTTTACTCTTCTATTCCATTCTCACCGTTCCGATTCGGCAGAGACGTTTGTCAACAGTCTGGCCCATCCCCGCCTTACGGCGGGGATGGTTTTTTCAACGTTTTCGCATCGGTCTCTACAGCACGGAAAACAGCGAACGCCGACGGCGCAAGCGCGGATTCAGCGCGGTATGCAGCGCATCGCTCAATAAATTCAGCGCCATGACCGTCAGCATAATGGCCACGCCCGGAATGGCCGTCATATACCAGCCGGTTCTCAGCGCATCCCGCCCGGTGCCGATCATCGAGCCCCAGCTCACGACATTCGGATCGCCCAGCCCGAGGAAAGATAGCCCGGCTTCGGAAAGAATGGCGTTGGCGATCAGCAATGCGGTGGAAACCACCACCGGCGTCCAGGCGTTCGGCAGGATTTCACGAAAAATAAGATGCATATCGCTCGCGCCGAGCGAAATGCTGGCGCGCACGAACTCCCGTTGGCGCAGGGATAAAAACTCCGTGCGCACCAGACGGGCGATGCTGGTCCAGGAGGTAATGCCGAGCGCAAAGATGATGGTGCCGATCGAGGGCTGCAACACGGCCACCAGAATGATCGCCAGCAAAAAAGCCGGAATGGTTTGAAACAGCGTGGTGACGCCCGTCAGCACTTTGTCCACCCAGCCGCGATAAAATCCGGCGAGCACGCCGACGACGATGCCGATAACCAGCGCGATCAGGGTCGACGCCACGCCCACCAGCAGCGAGACGCGCGCGCCGTGCAGCAGGCCCGCCAGCAGATCGCGGCCCATCAGGTCGGTTCCCAGCGGGAACTGCGCGTCCTGTCCCGGCCAGAGATAAGGCTCCGCCACCATGTTCATCGGGTCGTCCGGGAACAACCACGGCGCCGCGCAGGCCGCGGCGATAACCAGCGCCAGCGCGATCAGGCCGATTAGCGCGGACGGCTGTAATAACCAGCGGCTCATATCACCCCTCTTTTGTTATCTCTGTTCTTTTTACGTCGACCTTCGCGCACCCGCGGGTCGCAGCCGGCGTGCGCCATATCCACCAGCAGGTTCGATACCACCACCAGTACGCTGCTGAACAACAGTACGCCCAGCAAGATGGGAATATCCCGGTTTCTGATCGCCTCGAACGACAGTTGTCCCAGCCCCGGCCAGGCGAACACCGTTTCCACGACGATGGAGCCGCCCAGCAGGGCGCTGCTTTGCAGCCCCAGCATGGTGATCACCGGGATGAGCGCGTGACGCAAGGCATGGGCGACAATCACGCGTCCTTCGCGCGCGCCTTTGGCCCGCGCGGTACGGATAAAATCTTCGGACAGCGTTTCAATCATCGAGGCGCGCGCCAGCCGGGCATAAACCGCCATGTAGTAAATGGTCAGGGTCAGCACCGGCAACACCAGGTGCGCCGCAATATCCCACAGTCTGGCCGCCCCGACGTGGGCGGCATTGATATCCTGCCAACCGCTGGCGGGCAGCCATTCCAGCTTGACGGCGAACAGCACGATCAACATCAGCGCCACCCAGAACATCGGCGCGGAGTAACCGATGGTGGAGAGCATGGAGATCGCCGAGTCCGCGACGCCGTGGGGACGGCGCGCCGATGCGACGCCGAGCAGTACGCCGCCCGCCACCGACAGCAGCAGGGCGCTTCCCACCAGCAGCAGCGTGGCCGGCAGTCGATCGACGATCAAATCCAATACCGGCTCGCCGAAGCGAAACGAAAAGCCCAGATCGCCCTGCGCCAGTTGCGATAAATATGCGACCAACTGCGCGGCGGTAGGACGATCCAGGCCGTAGAGTTCGCGCAACTGCTGAATATATTCCGGCGTGGCGCTGCCGCTTTCGCTGGCGATGACATCCACCAGATCGCCGGGCAATGCCTTGAGCAGAAAGAAGTTCAGGGTGGCGATGCCGACCACCACCCCGACCAGTTGCAGCAGGCGGAAAAAAATACGTGCCGTCATTAGGTTACGCCCCTCGCTCAGGCGCCTTTTTTATCCAGCCATACGTGCGCGAAATTGTTCTGACTGTGGTTGAACGTATCCGTCACGTTGCGCAGATTGCGCGCCCATATGCCGAACCATTTGAATTCAAAAAGGTTAATCTGGGGAAGATCGCGTTGCACAATGCGCTGTAGATCGTGATAGAGCGCCAGCCGTTTTTGCGGATCGACCTCGATCTGCGCCGCCTCGATAATACGATCGGCTTCCGGGCTGGCGTAGCCTGAAGCGTTGGTCCAGGGCGTACCCTTGCTTTCCGCTTTCGACCAGTAGAGTTGTTCGACGCCCAGTTGCGGATCCGTCCAGTTCACGCCCCAGGAGCTGGCGAGCTGGTAGTCGTAGTCTTTGAAAATGTTTTTCGTCCAGGTGGCCAGGTCCAGCGCGCGCAGCGTGACGTCAATGCCGATGGCGCGCAGCGCCTGACGGACGAACTCGCCGGTGCGGCGATAGTCATCGCCGAACGGGATGAAATCGTGGTTCAGCTTAAAGCGCCAGCCGTCCGCTTTTTTCGGGTAGCCCGCTTCATCCAGCAGCGCCTGCGCCTTTTTGATATCGAACGGATACTGCTGGGTATCGGCGGTATAAAAGGTGCTGAGCTGTGAGGAGACCGGCCCGGTCGCCGGTTTGGCGTAGCCTCCCCACACGGTTCTGACCAGCAGATCCTTGTTGACGGCGTGGGCGATGGCCTGACGCACCTTCAGGTTGCTCAGAATGGGGTCGCGCAGGTTGGGCAACAGCCAGAATGAGGTGGCGAAACCATTATAACCGTCGGTATCCAGCGTCAGCGTAGGCAGCTTCGCCAGACGGGCGGCGTCGGCGAAAGTCACGGGATTACGCTCGCCGTACTGGATTTCGCCGGTTTCAAACGCGGTGGCGCGTCCGGAAACATCGGGGATGATTTTGAACAGCAGCTTATCCAGGAACGGGCGTTCAGGCTGCCAGTATTTATCGAAGCGTTCCAGCGCGATGTGGCTGCCGCGCTGCCATTCGCGGAACACGAACGGCCCGGTGCCGACGGGTTTATTGTTGTAAGGGTTGTTGGGAATATCCGTGCCTTCGTACAGATGACGCGGCAGGATGGGAGTCGCCACCACATCCAGCGCGTTGAGCACCACCGGCGTGGGTTTGGAAAGCGTCAGGATCACGGTATGGTCATCGGGCGTTTCCACGCCGGACAGATACTGGAACACCCGGCGGGCGAACGGCGAGTATTGGCGCCAGACATTTTCCGCCGAGAATTTCACATCGGCGGCGCTGAACGGCTGGCCGTCGTGCCACAGCACGTTGCGGCGCAGAAACAGCGTGACGGTCAGCCCGTCGTCCGATACCGCCACCTTTTCCGCCAGTTGCGGCCGCGGCGACAGGTCCGGCGCGTAGTCGAACAGTCCGTCGAAGATCTTGCTGACGACGGTACGGCCGGGCGTCGAGGTGTTGATAAAGAACGCCAGCGTCGGCGGCTCGGGATGCACTACCGCCTCCAGCGTGCCGCCGCGCGCCGCGCCCGCCACGGTATTCGGCAGGCTGCCGGTTTCCGCCGCGCTCTCGCTCGGCCAGATGCCGCCGAATACGCCCGATGCCAGAATCGCGCCGGAGATGCCCAGAAATTTGCGGCGGTTAAGTTCGTATTCGACCAGTGCGTCGATATTGCTGTCTGATGGACGTTTATTCATTATGTGTTGCCCCTGTGCCTGTCAATAAAATCGAGGTAAGACCGCTCAACTTAGCGCGGAAACGCGTGTCGGCGCGGCGGACGGCTGCCGGCCGCGGTTTTTTCGTCCCGGCACGGCATCCAGCAGCGTGCGGGTATAGGGATGTTGGGGATGGCGCCAGATGCGTTCATGGTCGCCTTCTTCCACAATGCGCCCGCCGTTCATCACCAGAACGCGGTCGGCGATATAGCGCACGACCGCTAAATCGTGCGAGATAAACAGATAGGTCAGCCCCAGTTCGGCCTTTAAGTCCACCAGCAGATTGATGATTTGCGCCTGCACGGAAACATCCAGCGCGGAAACCGGTTCGTCGCAGATAAGCAGTTGCGGACGCAATACCAGCGCCCGGGCGATGCCGATGCGCTGACGTTGTCCGCCGGAGAATTCGTGCGGGTAGCGCTGGCGCGCGGCCTGCGGCAAGCCCACGTCGTCAAGAATTCGCACAATGCGCCGCTCACGTTCTCGGCGGTCTTTGACGCCGTGGATCGCCAGCGCATAGCCTAAGATTTCGTCGATGCTCTGGCGCGGATTGAGCGAACCGTAGGGATCCTGAAAGACCATCTGGATACGCTTGCGCCAGGGCAGCAACTGGCGACGCGACAGCGTCAGCAGATCCTGCCCGTCAAACACGACCCGGCCGCTCTGCGCCTGCTCCAGCCGCATAATGGCGCGCGACAGCGTGGATTTGCCGCAGCCCGACTCGCCCACCAGCCCGAGGGTTTCCCCGGCATGGAGCCGAAAGGAAACATCGTCTACCGCGGTAATGTCGTCCTGTGCGGATTCATAGGCCACCGTCAGGTTGCCGACCGTCAGCAAGGGCTGCGCCGCGGCCGCCGTCGGGGCCGCCTCGGTACGCGCCGGGGGCTGAAACAGCGTGAATCCCTGTGCGTCGCTGTAACGGATCTCCGCCAGCCGCGACCGGCGATAGTGCGCGTCCTGCTCCAGATGCAGCGAGGCGTGCAGCAGTCCCTGCGTATAGGTATGTTGCGGATGAAGCAATATCCGATCGGCGGGGCCTTCTTCCAGCTTGCGGCCGTTATGCATGACCGCCACGCGGTCGGCCCACTGGGAAACCACGCCCAGATCGTGGGTGATCAGCAGCACGGCCATGTTCAGCTCGCGCCGCAGTTCGTCGAGCAGGGCCAGTATCTGCGACTGAATGGTGACATCCAGCGCCGTGGTCGGTTCGTCGGCAATCAGCAGATCGGGCTGGCAGGCAATCGCCATCGCGATCATCACCCGCTGGCGTTGGCCGCCGGAGAGATGGTGAGGGTAATCGTCAAAGCGGCTTTCGGGATCGGGCAGTTTGACCTGCGCCAGTAGTTCAAGCGCGCGGGCGCGCGCCTGTGTGCGGCTCAGCGGCAGATGCAGGGTCAACGCCTCTTCAACCTGACGCCCGATGGACATCACCGGGTTCAGCGACGTCATCGGCTCCTGAAAAATCATGGAGACATCGTTGCCGCGCACACCGGCCAACTGCCGCTCTCCCAAACGCAATAGGTCTTTGCCGCCGAGGGTAACGGCGCCGCTGATTTTTGTCTGGGCCGGCAGCAGTCGCATAATACTCAGCGCCGTCGTGGATTTGCCGCAACCTGACTCGCCCACCAGCGCCAGCATTTCTCCCTTTGCGATGCGGAGGTCAAGATTATCCACCGCCACATGTCCGGGGAAATGAACGCTCAACCCGCGTATATCCAGTAATGCCGTCATCCCGATACCCTGAATCCGTTTCTTCAGACAGTAATCGGTTACTTTAATCGCGACGGCCGTTTGTTTTCTATTATGCTTTCTTATTACTTATATTCATTGCTTATATATAAATCGCTAATGTTTTGTATGCGTATTTTTAACCTGATTAACCGGTTATTTTTCTTTCTCTTGCAGCGGGAAACGTCTGCGCACCACCACAAAGAACAGCGGGACGAAAAAGATCGCCAGAATCGTCGCGGACAGCATGCCGCCAATCACGCCTGTTCCCACCGCATGCTGGCTGGCGGAGCCTGCGCCGTTGCTGGTGGCCATCGGCAGCACGCCGAAAATAAACGCCAGCGAGGTCATCAGTATCGGCCGCAGGCGCTGGCGCGATGCCTCCAGCGTCGCCTCGACCAGATCGCGCCCGCGCTGGTTCATCTCATTGGCGAACTCGACGATCAGGATGGCGTTCTTCGCCGCCAGGCCGATAACCGTCAACAACCCTACCTGGAAATAGACGTCGTTCTCCAGTCCCCGGCCCAGGGTGGCGAGCAGCGCGCCCAGCACGCCGAGCGGCACCACCAGCATCACGGAAAAAGGCACGCTCCAGCTTTCATACAACGCCGCCAGACACAGAAACACCACCAGCAGCGAGATGGCGTACAGCGCCGGCGCCTGCTCGCCCGTCAGCTTTTCCTGATAGGACATGCCCGACCACTCCAGGCCGACGCCCGGCGGTAATTTTTCCACCAGCGCTTCCATGATCTCCATGGCCGTCCCGGTGCTGACGCCGGGCGCGGCCTCGCCGACGATTTCCAGCGAGGAATAGCCGTTGTAACGCTCCAGGCGCGGCGAACCGCTTTCCCACGCGGTTTGCGCAAAGGCGGTAAACGGCACCATTCCGCCGTCGCCGTTGCGCACATACCATTTGCTGATATCGTCCGGCTGCATGCGGTATTTGGCCGCCGCCTGAACATACACTTTTTTCACCCGGCCGCGATCGATGAAATCATTAACGTAGGTCGACCCCCAGCCGGTTTGCAACACGTTGTTGATGTCGTCGATAGCGACGCCCAGCGCCTGCGCCTTGCGCTGGTCGATATCAATCCTCAACTGCGCGTTATCATCCAGACCGTTGTGGCGCACCCGGGTCAGACGCGGGTCATCGTCGGTCATGGCCAGCAGTCGGTCGCGCGCCTGCATCAGCGCGTCGTGGCCCAGCCCGGCGTGATCCTGCAACTCCATGGTAAAGCCGGCCGCATTGCCCAGGCCGGTGATGACCGGCGGGCTGTTGGCGATAACCCGGGCCTCTTTGATATCGCGGAAGGCTCGGGTGGCGCGTTCGATTATGGCGAAGGAGGTGTCTTGCGCTCTGGTGCGCGCGTCCCAGTCTTTCAGGCGCACAAACAGGCGGGCGACGTTCTGTCCGTTGCCGCCGGGGCCGGCGCCGACGGTGGCGAATACCGATGTGACATTCTCTTTTTCTTCGCTGAGGTAATATTGCTCGATCTGTTGCACCACTTTTAATGTCTGCTGCTGCGTCGAACCGGGCGGCAACTGCACCTGCGTCATAAAGACGCCCCGATCTTCCTGCGGCAGAAATGACGTCGGCAGCCGGATAAACAGCAACGCCATAATGCCGATGACGCCAAGATAAAGCAGCATCCAGCGGCCGCTTCGGCGCAGGATTTTCGCCACGCCCCGTTCATAGCGCAGCGTACCGCGGTTGAAAACGCGGTTAAACCAGCCGAAAAAGCCTTTGCGGCCGTGATGATGACCTTTGGCGACGGGCTTGAGCAGGGTGGCGCACAGCGCCGGGGTAAGGATCATCGCCACCAGCACCGACAGGATCATCGATGAAACGATGGTAATGGAGAATTGACGGTAGATCGCCCCGGTCGTTCCGCCGAAAAAGGCCATCGGGACAAAAACCGCCGACAGCACCAGCGCGATCCCCACCAGCGCGCCCTGAACCTGCCCCATCGACTTGCGCGTCGCTTCGCGCGGGGAAAGTCCTTCCTCGCTCATCACGCGCTCGACGTTTTCCACCACCACAATGGCGTCGTCCACCAGCAGGCCGATGGCCAGCACCATCGCGAACATGGTCAGGGTATTGAGGCTGAATCCGCAGGCGTAAAGCACCGCAAAGGTACCCAGCAGCACCACCGGCACGGCGATGGTGGGGATCAGGGTGGCGCGAAAATTCTGTAAAAACAGATACATCACCAGGAAAACCAGCAGTATCGCTTCAAACAGGGTTTTCACCACGTCAATGATGGAAGCCTTGACGAAAGGCGAGGTTTCAAAGGCGATTTTGGCTTCCAGACCGCGGGGAAAGTAGGGCGCCAGCTCCGCGATCCGGGCGCGCACCCGTTTATCCGTCTCCAGTTCGTTGGCGCCGGCGGCCAGTTTTATCCCCAGGCCGGACGCCGCCTGGCCGTTATAGCGGCTGAGGATGTCATACCTTTCCGCGCCAAGCTCTACTTGCGCGACGTCGCCCAGCGTCACCGCGGAACCGTCGCGGTTGACGCGCAGGGTGATATCGCGAAACTGCTGCGGGGTCTGCAACAGTGACTGGGCATTGATGGCGGCGTTCAGCGTCTGGTTATCCACCGACGGCGTGCCGCCCACCTGACCGACGGAAATCTGGCTATTCTGCGACTCGATGGCCGCCACCACATCCTCGGTGGTGAGCGAGTAATCGGCCAGCTTCAAGGGGTCGAGCCAGATACGCATCGCATACTGCGAGCCATAGGCGTCCACTTCGCCGACGCCGTTGATGCGGCTGAGCGGCTCCTGAATATTGCTGGCGACATAGTCCGAAATATCCTGCCTTTCCATGCTGCCGTCGGTGGAAACAAAGGCGATCATCAGGATATTGCTTTCGCCGGTTTTACTGACCGTCACCCCTTGCTGCTGCACCGCCTGCGGCAGTTTTCGCTGGGCGGATTGCAACTGGTTCTGCACCTGCTGGCGGGCTTCGTTCGGATTGGTTCCCGCTTCAAAGGTGAGCGTTATCCTTGACTGGCCGGTATTACTGCTGTCGGAAGCCATATACATCAAATTATCCAGCCCGGTCATGCTCTGCTCGATAATCTGCGTGACGGTATTCTCAATGGTTTGGGCGGAAGCGCCGGGATAGTTGGCGCTAATGCGCACGCTGGGCGGCGCGAGGTCGGGGTACTGCTCGACGGGCAGTGAAACGATCGCCAGCGTACCGCACAAGCTGAGTATAATTGCCAATACCCAGGCAAAAATGGGGCGATCGATAAAAAAATTCGCCATCGAAATGCAACTCCTCAGCAGGGTTTTCTACGCGATGTACCCACCACCCGAAGCAGCGGCAGGAATGCTTGCTTCCGCAGGAAGGCTGTTTTCCTGACCATCCCAATGTTTAACCCATTGGCGTTAAGACTTGAATCCGTATTATGGCGGCATGTGCGCCGTAAATTACTTTATCCGTTAATGTTTAACGAATCGTGGAAAAATTAAGGAGAAAATGTAAATAATCGTCGTCAAACTCGGACTATACCGGTGCGTCGGCACTTATCCGCCTCGCCGCGAGGCATATTGAACCGCGATAAAAATCCGTGCGTTTCGCCGCTATTTCTCCCCCAACGTCGTCCTTGCCTGACGACCAAGTCCGCCTCATGGGCGTCATGCCGGATTCGGTTAAATCTCAATATTTTCCTTTTTTGAATATTATTTAGCCTGTTGAAGTGACATAGATGAAAGCGCGTGGTCAAAGGGGGTGGTACACTTCGCCTCTCCATTTTCCGAGATGCATTCATGAGAGTGTTTGGTGGCAAGCGCAAGGCCACTGTGATTAACAACGACAACCACATTAATGTTGGCTGGTTATTTTAGTAGGGGTTCACATGCAGGGCACCAAAATAGGACTTTTAGTTGGTGGAATGTTGCTGACGGTTGTCGGCGGCAACGTGCAGGCTGAAACACTACAACCCGATCCTGCCTGGCAGCAGGGGAAACTTGATAATGGTTTTACCTGGCAGTTACTGACTACCCCGCAACGTCCGGGTGATAGGGTCGAGTTACGTCTGATGGTGAATACCGGCTCGCTGACGGAAAACACGCAGCAATCAGGATTCGCCCATTTTATTCCCCGCCTGGCGTTAACGCCGGGGGATGGTTTTTCGGCAACGCAATTATCTTCTTTATGGCAGCCGACGGAGAAGGACGCGCGTTCTCTGCCGCCGGCCGTCACGTCATATGACGTCACCTTTTATAATCTGAGTTTGCCGAATAATCGGCCTGAGCTGTTGAAAGACGCGCTCAGTTGGCTGTCGAAAGCGGCTGGTCAGTTGACTATCGACGATCGGCGCATCGACGCGGCGTTAAACGCGCCCAACCCGGTGGTCACTTTTCCGGCCAATCCGCAGGATCCGCGCTGGCGCTATCGCCTGAAGGGATCGCCGCTGTTGGCTCACGATCCGGGTCAGGCGGTGACGGCGCCGTTAAGCAGCGAGCCGTTGCAGCAATTTTATAAAACCTGGTACACGCCGGACGCCATGACGCTCTATATCGTCGGCCATGTCGATCAACGCTATATCGTCGATCAGATCGGTAAGGCGTTCTCGCCGTTGCAGGGTAAACGCGGAGAGCCGGTGCCGGTGCCGACGTTAAGCCCATTGCCGCTTCAACCCGTCAGCCTGATAGACACCACCGTTCAGCAGGATACGCTATCGCTGATCTGGGATACCCCCTGGCACCCGATTCGGGACGACCGGGCGTTGGTGCGTTACTGGCGACGCGACCTGGCGAGGGAAGCCCTGTTCTGGCATGTGCAACAGGCGTTAAAGAAAAGTTCGCAGAAGAGCGATAACCTCCGTTTTAACTGTAATGTCTTCTATACGCGCGCGCAGTGCGCCATTCATATCGATGTTCCCGGTATCGACGGCGTAATGCCGGCGATGACGTTCTTGGCTCAGGAACTGGCGGCGCTGAGGGATAACGGGCTGACTCAGCAGGAGTTTGATGCGCTGATTGCGCGCAAAACCGATGAGCTGGGCAAGCTGTTCGCCACCTATGCGCGCACCAGTACGGATGTGTTGATGGATCAGCGCCTGCGGTCGCAGCAAAATGGCGTGGTGGATATTGCCCCGGAGCAATATCAAAAGTTGCGGCAGGCTTCGTTGTCTGAACTGACGCTGGCTACGCTGAATCAGGAGTTGCACCTGTGGCTTTCACAGGACGCCGCCCTGATGCTGATACAGCAGCAGGGCGAACCGGAAGCGCATATGAAGGAGCTTCAGGAAGCCTATAGCCGGATTATGGCGCCGGCGGAAGAGGCCGAAGCGCAAAATGAAGCGGCGGCGCCCGCCGCGCAGTAATGAGTCAGGTGAGGCCGCGTCAGCGGCCGATATGATATCTGCCAGATCGCTTCATAATGTAAGGAAAGACTTTCTATTTGGTTATACATGACGCGATCAGCGACTTCGATATTAAGCCGTTATGCGCTCATTCCACGCATCTCTGTATAAGATATTGCCTTCGGTGTGTTTCCAGGTGATGGCTTCATAACGTAACTCTATATTTTCCAGATGGGTGCTGGACATTCCATTAGGAAGCAAAGAAGGTGAAATCGTTGTTATCTTTACGTTATCAAGGAGAATATTAAAGTATTCACTCTCCACACCAGCTTCAAGAATACGATACATTTTCGTTTGTTAACCAAAGATGAGCCGGGGTAGACATATACAAAATTTCCTTTTATAAAGTAAAAATAATTGAGTTTTCCCATTAAAATCAATGCGTATGGTTAAACCAAAATACAAAAATTAGCACCAGGACAAAAAATATTCCCGTTGCCTGTACAGCAATATCAGGGACGTCATGTGCGATAAGAACACCGAAAGCAACGACAACGATTAGCGGGACGTACCCCCAAAAAATATGATATCTGAGTTTTAAACCATTTCTTTAAGAAATCAATCATGATCATCTCACCATATTAATAAATGTATTCCCTTGTTGACCAACGATGAATCGGAGTGAACACAGATAGAGTACTTTTTATAACTAATTAATTGCTGAGGAAAAAAACTAGAACCAACATTCCAAAATAGAACAATCCAGTGGCAAGCATAGCAATTTCGCGAAAATAATTAACCATGATAATCCCAAATATCAACGTTAGAAGTATCGGAACATAGGTCCAGAAAAAATATTTAGCCTGAGATTTTAACCATTTCTTTAGAAATTTAATCATGATCACCTTACCATGTTAATGATGGTGTTCGCCACATCATCATCGGACAATAGATTTGCTTTAAAAAATCACATTTTCATGAAAACCGGTTCAACGATAAAATATATTATTTTCGGTTTTTGTATTTTCAATATCTGATAATATTAGGCCGCGTCAGCGGCCGATATGATCTCTGCCAGGTCGTGGCCCGGATCGTTCAATAAACCGCAATCAAAGAAATAAATCAGATGACCAACTATCTTTGAATTTAATATTGCCTTCAAGATAACACCAGGTAATCGCTTCATAGCGTAAAGAAAGACTTTCTATATGGTTATACATAGCACGATCAGGGTCTTTAATATTATACATATTGGGGGTAATGGCTGTGATTTTCACATTTTCCAATAGAATATTAAAATATTCAATCTCGCTGCCCGTATGATTAATTCGGTACCATTTTATCAACGCTTTTTTAAGCGTTGATCCTGTCGCCAGCGAGCGGTAAAGATAAGGTGAAGATTGGTCGAACTCTTTTTCAAGGCTGATTTCTTTATGAATGCGTGAACCTGATAATTTCCCAGATGAGCCCATCGCGGGTAAGGTAATATTATGAGTAAAACTTAACACTTCAATATCGCCTTCCCGACCGACAACCTGAGATGCGCCGGTTATTTTTACGCCTTTACTATCAACCAAAGATAGATACGCTGGAATCGCCATTTAAATACCTCCTTTTGATTTTGGCCTATAGATCGACTTGTTGACTTCATGATAAAGTAAAAAACTATCAATCTTATTACATCTATAATTAATATTATTTCCCATGTTGATGGGAAATAGGAAATAAAAAATAGCAAAGTAAAAAAATTCGCTATATATAATTTTATTTATCCGTGTTTAGAATGAGTGTAACCATAAATATTCTCGCTTAATCGTTATCTACATGGCGAATTATGAATTTATGAATAAGAATAAATATCATCAATCCGATAATATCTATGATGACGATAGTTTTCCATCCGAATGGCAGCATAGGACTAATAATTAATAGAAGAGAAAATATTCCACAATATATTTCCTCTATGATTCTGGCTACCCATTTTAGAATAAAGGTCATCATCTGTTAATACCCTCTATACTGTAACTCTTTGTCAACAATATTAATGATATGTAGAAAATCCTCTTCGCCATGATTTTGACGAACTTTCAGTGCGTCAAGGAAAGGTGCGGTATAATCTTCGATAAAAACATACAAAAGATCCAGATCGTTGGGATGTCGCAACCGGTAATAGAGCTGGCTGTGGGTTTCTTGTAATTCGCGTGATTTATAGATACAACGTTCAAGCACACCATAAATCAGGAAAATTTGTATGCCAATGGATCTTACAATCTTGTAAATTGCCGTTGTATTAGAGGAATTAAAAATCGTGTTTGATATTATCCGTGTTATTGTTGAGGCAGCGACTTGTCGCCCTGCAAACGACCCTAATGTATGGCTATATAAGCCATTTTGCTTGCCTTCAGGAATATATCGGCAGAAGTTATCAATAATGATTTGCATGGCGTCAATAAACTTGTCTCTGGCGAGCAACCCGTTACGGATTGCCATATACAGTCTGAACCGGTCTTCACCGCGTTGGTAACGGGTATCGGTATCCATCAAGCTATACATGGCGGTAAATACGTCTCTGGGAACCGATATTGCGCCATCCATAAAACCGGAAAGGGTTTCCGGCGCGACAATAACGGTTACGATCCGCTGTGCCGCAACATTGATATCCATATCTGATTTCCCACATTGAATTAATAATCCCGTATTATGTCTATCTGATTAATATATTCAACTTTTTATTTTTTTTTGAAGTAAAAGGATAATAATTAATGTGATTATTAATTTGTTTTTAAATAATTATCCGGCGATAAAAAGTAATGGTTTATTTAATGCGTTATGTTAATTGTTTTATTTACTACGACAGGTACGAGAATATAAAAAAGCAGGCGCGTAAACCACGACCTGCCTTTATTGATTGATGTTGTATTCGCGCTTAAACGGGCATCGCGTTGCGTGGAATAATAGCGCCGCGATATTGAATAACCGTACTGGCGGTCAGGTGTCCGCGCCGGGCCGCTTCTTGCGCGCTGCCGCCGTTCAGGCGCACGGCCAGATAACCCGCGCTGAAAGAATCGCCCGCCGCAGTAGTGTCGACCACTTTCTCTTTCGGCAGCTTCACGGCAGGAACCTCGACCAACGCCTGTCCCTGCGCTGAAATCAGGCAGGCGTCCGCGCCGCGCTTAATGACAATCTCGGTGACGCCGAAGCCGTGGGTCCGTTCAAGCACTTCAGCCACCGGTTGGCTTCCCCACAACATATCTTCATCATCCAAAGTCAGGAAGGCGATATCGGTGCAGGACAAAATGTCGCGATAGGCTGTTTGCGTTTCTGCCTGGCTTTGCCATAGCCGCGGACGATAATTATTATCGAAAATGACTTTACCGCCGTTGGCGCGACAGTCGCGCAATAAAGCGAATAAACGCTGGCGGCTGTCGTCATCGAGGATCGCCAGGCTGATGCCGCTCAGATAGAGATAATCAAACTGCGCCAAGCGACGGCAAATTTTTTCCGCATCGGCGCTATTGAGCCAGTAGCGGGCGGCGGCGTCGTTGCGCCAGTAGTAGAATGTGCGCTCGCCGCGGTCGTCGGTTTCAATGACATATAATCCGGGCAGCTTATCTTCCAGACGCTGGATCAGATCGGTTTGTACCCCTTCTTGCCGCCATGCGGCGATCATCTCTTCACTAAAGCTATCGGTGCCGAGTGCGGTGACGTAATGCACGCCTAATGCGTCGGGCTGCGTCTGACGCGCGATATACACGGCGGTATTCAGGGTATCGCCGCCGAATCCACGGCTAAGATCCGTACCTTTTTGCGACAGTTCGATCATGCATTCGCCGATTACGGCAATGTTGTTAGTTGTCATCAACGCTGGCCTGTTTGAAAAAGTAAGAAGTCTGTCAATGCGGAATGACGTCCAGTCTCAACGTATCGGGACGACGAGTCAATAGTATTGAAATGATGTTTTATTTTTTATGATGAGGATCGGAAAATGAAAGCGTTCCGATCCTTTTTGCCCGTGATGACGCGGACGAGGAGGGTTATTGTTGGCCTCGGAGATGTGTGACGCTTTTCCCGCCTATCCCCCAGTTATCGGTGTCCACTTCCTCGATCACCACAACGGTGGTGGCGGGGTTTTTCCCCAGCGTATCGGCCAGCAACTGCGTTACACCGGCGATAAGAGCTTGCTTTTGTTCGGCGGTGGCGCCTTCACGGGTGATTTTAATGTTTACGTACGGCATAGCGGCTCCTGATATTGATGTCGGCAAGGTCTGAACTTTATTGCCGCACGCTCTCTTGCTGTTCGTTGCGGTCTGTTGAAGTATCGCCTTTATAATTCGCCGTGGCGATCCAGGCGGCGCAAAATAGCGTCAGCCGAGCGAAAAAATAGAAAAACGCCATCAGTCCGATAACGGAACCGAAAGCGGCGCCGGAGGGGGAACTCGCCAGTTTAGGCAGTGAGAAGGTCATGGCGAATTTGATCGCTTCAAAACCGATGGCGGCCAGCAGCGTGCCGCGGAATAACGCCTTACGCTTCGGTTTGTGGCGCGGCAGTACGAAAAATATCCAGAGAAATAATAAGTAGTTGGCGAAAATTGAGATCGACAAGGCGATCAGGGTCAGCGCCGGGCGCAGCCATTCAATGCCTTCCAGTCCCAATGCTCTGACGATCATATTTTGCGCGGTGCCGGCAACGGAAGTGAGGAACAGCGTAATCACCAGCGCCACCATCAGCCCGGTCAGAGACAGGAAATCGCGGGTGTATTTAAAGTAAATTTTCTCTTCGTCCTGCGGGTTGCGTTCCCAGACATCGCGCGACTGCGCGCGGATCGCCTCGCGTAGATTTCCCATCCAGCTGACGCCGGAATACAGGGCGATGAGCAACCCGGTGATCCCGACCGTCGTACGTTGCTGAATAGCGGTATTCACCGTATTTTTCAACGTATTCGCCAGGTTGGGATCGCTGATGCTGTTGACGATGCGGTTAATCAATTCCGTCAGCAGATCCGGGTTTGAAGCCAACACAAAACCGACGGCGGCAAAGGACACCATTAAGATAGGTATCAGCGACAAAAAGGAAAAATAGGTGATCGCGGCGCCAAACTGATTGCCCATCCGATCGTTAAAACGCTCTCCCGCACGGATCATATGCGCCACGCTGGGAATGGCCTGAATGCGTTTTGCCCAACCTTTGCCGCGGGTTAAAAGCGTTCGGGACTGTGGCGATGCGTTGCCCTCTGTTTTTTCTGCGGGGGCCGGCCGAGAGTGATGCTCTTTGTCTGCCGGTACTGGCATTGAACTTCTCCTGTGCTTGGGTGTTAGGGTGCGTGGCTCACTTAATTATAACCAACAAGATGAGATCGTTACGATTTCTCTGGTTTATTACTCAGCCGCATCTTTTTGAATACACGGGTTAATAATGACGCCCGTTATGATTTAGCATTATTTGAGCGTGAAAGCCGGCAGGCGCTTGTTTATACTTCAAGGCTGCAATCCGCGCTGTGGCTGATGTTTTTGCCTTACGCGACCATTAAGCGAGTAAACGTTTTCATGCCTGTTTCGCCCCCGCCCGAGCCCGTCGTTGGCGCATTACGTCTGAATTTGCGTATTGTGTCCGTGGTTATCTTCAACTTCGCCAGTTATCTGACCATTGGCTTGCCGATAGCGGTGCTACCCGGCTATGTCCATGATTCGATGGGCTATAGCGCTTTCTGGGCGGGGTTGGTGATTAGCCTGCAATATTTTTCCACTTTGCTGAGCCGGCCTCATGCCGGGCGTTATGCGGATGAGAAAGGCCCCAAAAACGTGGTCTTGCTGGGGCTGGCCGGTACGTTGCTAAGCGGTGTGTTTTATCTTCTGGCTGCCTGGAATGAGGCTTCTCCCGCTCTCGCCTTACTGTTGTTGTGCGTCGGCCGCCTGATTCTTGGCGCCGGACAAAGTTTTGCCGGCACCGGCTCAACCCTGTGGGGCGCGGGCATCGTGGGATCGCGTCATATCGGGCGGGTCATCTCATGGAACGGCATCGCCACCTATGGCGCGATGGCGATCGGCGCGCCTCTGGGCGTGTGGATCAACCACATTGGCGGTCTGGAACTGTTGTCGGTTTTCATCATCCTGGTTGCGGCCATCGCTATCGCCTTCGCCTTGCGACGCCCGGCTGTGAAGGTGACGCCGGGCAAAAAAATTCCGTTTAAAGAAGTGCTGGGAAAAGTCTGGCTCTATGGCGTCATTCTCGCGCTTGCGTCGGCGGGATTTGGCGTGATCGCAACCTTTATCACGCTGTTCTATGCCGACAGAAACTGGCAGGGCGCGGCGCTGACGCTGACGATTTTTAGCTGCGCCTTTGTCGGCGCGCGTCTGCTATTTCCAAACAGCATTAACCGGTTTGGCGGCCTGCGCGTGGCATTGGCCTGTTTTGTGGTGGAAATCACCGGGCTATTGCTGGTGTGGGGGGCGACGCAACCGCTGATGGCGGAGCTGGGCGCGCTGCTGGCCGGCGCCGGTTTCTCGCTGGTTTTCCCGGCGCTCGGCGTGGTGGCGGTTAAGGTGGTCGCTCCGCAGAATCAGGGAAGCGCGCTGGCGACCTATACCATTTTCCTCGATCTGTCGCTGGGGGTGGTCGGGCCGGCCGCCGGCGTGCTGATGACGTATACCGGCATCGCCTCCATCTATCTGGCGGCCGCGCTGCTAGGGCTTTGCGGCCTGCTGCTGACGTGGCGTTTAAGTCATCGCCGAATCCAGTAAAGGCGCTCCCCTTCCGCCTTTCATTCCGCAAGCCTCGCCGCCGATCATTCTCGCGCCGCGCTGGGTAATAACCACAGTGCGAGTGGATTCACGTTTAACCCTTATATTTTGTGTTGGAATACAAACAGGTGCTTAGTCTTGCATTCATCACCTGCCTCATTATTAGCACTACCCCGAGTACCTTCCGCTTTTTATTGTGATTTATGGTTTCTGGACATGGAGACAATCCAATGAGCAACAAACCAACGCATGATCAGAAGAGTCGTCGTCGTTTTCTGCAATCAACCGGCATCGTTATCGGTGCGCTGGGGGGAATGGCGCTTTCCCGGTCAGCGCAGGCGGCGCCTGTCCCTGCGCCTATACCGGAGAAGTGGGATACCACGGTGGATGTTCTGGTTGTCGGTACCGGATTCGCCGGTCTGGCGGCCGCCATTGAGGCGCGCAACGGTCAGGCAAGCGTGCTGGTGATAGATAAAATGCCGCTATTGGGCGGGAATTCGGTACTGAACGGCGGCGATCTTTCCGCTGCCGGCTCCAAAATGCAAAAAGAGCAGGGCATCCAGGATTCGCCCGAATTGATGTATCAGGACATGATGAAAGCGGGTAGCTGGCTCAATTACCCGGAGCTTGCCAGAACGGTGGCCGACCATTCGGTGGAAGCGCTGGAATGGGCGCAGAGTATCGGCGCGGAGTTTAACGTCGTCAACTATCACGGCGGCCACTCCGTGAAGCGGGCGCATCAACTGGTGCAGCGCTCCGGTTCCGGTTTAATCATGAAACAGCAGCAGAAAGCCAAGGAGCTGGGGGCGGTTATCGAGCTGAGAACCAAGCTTCTGCGGCTGATTGTCGATCGGGACGGCGGCGTGGTCGGCGCGGAGGTCAGGCGGCGCTACCGGTTCCCGGATGAAGCCTCCGGCGATGTCGCCTACATTCGCGCCACCAAGGGCGTGGTGCTGGCGTCCGGCGGCTTTGCCCAGGGCGTGGCGTTGCGCCAGATGTACGATCCCAGACTGACCGAGGCGTTCACTTCGACCAACCATCCGGGCGCGACCGGCGAGGCGATTATGGCGGCCTGTATGATTGGCGCGCTGGATACCCAGATGGACTGGATCCAATTGGGGCCGTGGACCAGCCCCGATGAGCAGGGATTCGGCTATGTCCCGCAGTTTGTCGAGCGCATCGTCGGCTATGGTCTGATGGTTGATCCCGCCAACGGGAAACGCTTTTTTAAAGAAACGGGTAACCGGAAAGAGCGCGCCGATGCGATTATTCAACTGGGGCATCCTGCCGTTATCGTGGCGGATAAGCGCAATACCGACAATATGGTTGATCCCGGACAACTGGCGGGCGCATTAAAGAACGGATCGTTAAAAGCGTACAACACGCTGGAAGAGGTGGCGAAAGCGTACGATATGCCGGTCGCGGCGTTCGTCG
The DNA here is from genome assembly GCF_040240345.1 of Brenneria sp. g21c3. Classification (NCBI taxonomy): domain Bacteria; kingdom Pseudomonadati; phylum Pseudomonadota; class Gammaproteobacteria; order Enterobacterales; family Pectobacteriaceae; genus Brenneria; species Brenneria sp. g21c3. The sequence goes on from NZ_JBEIAB010000025.1 coordinate 36,330, forward strand.
AGCAGGTTAACCGCTGGAACGGATTCGTCAGCCAGCAAAACGACCCCGATCTCGGCTGCATGATTTTCAAGGATGCGGTGCCGAACGTCACGCCGCCGTTTTACGCGGCGCGCTTGTGGCCGCGGGTACACCACACCATGGGCGGTCTGGCGATCAACAAGGATGCTCAGGTCATCGGCTTCGATCTGAAACCGATCCCCCATCTGTATGCCGCCGGCGAAACCGTCGGCGGCGTGCATGGCGCGGTCAGGCTCGGCAGCGTCGCCATGACCGACTGCATCGTCTTCGGCCGTATCGCCGGGAAAAACGCCGCGCTAAGCGTTTGATAGAAAACAGCAGCGGCTACTTGGCCGCTGCTTGCACTGTGTGGGGATTGGAGAAACCGTCAGGTTAATTAATTTTGTCCGTAATAGGCGTGAGCGCCGTGTTTGCGTAAGTAGTGTTTATCCAGCAGCGAAGTCTGCATGTCACGAAGCCCCGGCATAAGCTGGCGCGCGAAAATCCCCATATAGGCGCATTCTTCCAGCACCACCGCATTGTGTACGGCGTCGGCGGCGCTTTTACCCCAGGCAAAAGGCCCATGGGAATTGACCAGCACCGCCGGCACCTGAAGAGGATCGATATCGCGATTGACAAAGGTTTCGATAATGACCTCGCCCGTAGCCTGTTCATACCGTCCGGCAATCTCCCGATCGGTCATCAGCCGTGTGCAGGGAATCGAGCCGTAAAAATAGTCGGCGTGCGTTGTTCCCCAGGCGGGAAGATCAAGTCCGGCCTGCGACCAGATGGTGGCATGCCGCGAGTGGGTATGCACGATGCCGCCAATGCCGTCAAAACGTTGATAAAGCGCTAAGTGAGTTGCGGTATCGGAAGACGGTTTTTTATTTCCTTCGATCACCGCTCCGCTGGTCAGTTCGACAACAACCATATCATCAAGATTCATGTCATCATATTCGACGCCGGAGGGTTTGATCACCACCAGACCCTGCTGACGGTCAATCGCGCTGACATTGCCCCAGGTGAAAGTTACCAGATGGTGTTTGGGCAAGGCCAGATTGGCGTCTAATACCTGTTGTTTCAGTTGTTCTAACATAGCAATCCTCCTTCCCGCATACGGTCTTCAATCCATTTACGGGCGTTGATGATTTCCAGCACGGGTTCGCCGGCTTTCTCTGTCCACATTTCAATCAGGAATGCGCCGCGATAATTCAGATTTTTTAAATTCCGGAAGAGGCCGACAAAGTCAACGCAGCCTTGCCCAAAGGGTACGTCGCGAAACTGGCCTTTGGATGTGGCGGTTACCGGATATGTGTCTTTTAGATGGATGGCGGCAATTCGATCGATCCCCAGCGCTAATTCTTGCGGAATGTCATTGCCCCAGGCGCTTAGATTGCCGATATCCGGATAGACGCTAAACCAGGGGGAGGAAAGCTGGCGATCCCATTCTTTCCATTTGGTGATGGAATTCATGAAGGCCGTATCCATGATTTCGACCGCCAGCATAACCTGTGCGGCGGCGGCTTTGTCGACCGCCCACGCCAGCCCATCGGCAAAGCGCTGACGTGTGCCGCTATCCTGCTCTTCATAGTAGACGTCGTAACCTGCCAGTTGAATCGTGCGGATGCCGAGATCGCGAGCCAACTGAATCGCCTGTAGCATGATCTCGCGCGCACGCTCGCGGATAGCCTCGTCATGGCTGCCAAAGGGGAATCGGCGATGGGCGGACAGGCACATGGAAGGAATGGTGACGCCGCTTTCCAGAATCGCCGCCACCAACGATGCCCGCTGCGTCGTGCTCCAGGCTAACCGGGAGAGGCGTTCATCCGTTTCATCAACAGACATTTCAACAAAGTCGAAACCACAGCTTTTGGCCAGCGCCAGTCGTTCCGGCCAGCTTAGTGATTTAGGCAGGGCTTTTTCATAAATACCAAGCGGGTGATGTCTCATGCGCGTTTACCCCAGATAGCATCTATTTGCTGGTGGAATGCGCTGGCGACGGCGGCCGGATTTTCGGCGTCGGCAAGCGCGCGCCCGGCAATAAACGACTGGACGGAAATGTCCTTAAATAACGGCAGGTCGGCAGGGGTGATACCGCCGGTGATGGATAATTTGATCCCCAGTTCCGTCAGGGCGGCCATGGTTTTCAGGTCATCCTGACTCCAGTTCTGACCACTCGCCTGCGCATCGCGTCCCCGGTGATAAATCGCCTGTTTTACGCCCAGATTGCTCCATGCTTGCGCATCATCCAGCGTCCAGCGTCCGAACAGCTCGATCTGGATCTCGCCGCCGTATTGTGAGGCGACATCCTGCGCTCTGGCGACGGTGGCGATAGGGGCGGCGCATATCACGGTCATCCAGTTTGCGCCGGCGGAAAATGCCTGTTTTGCCAACGTTTCACCCGCATCGGCGACTTTTAAGTCGGCGACGATAATGTGCTCCGGACACTGTTCCCGTAGCTTACGAACGGCAGTCAGCCCCTCCGAGACACAGAGAATGGTGCCCGCCTCGATAATATCGACATGCTTTTTGAGTTTTGCCACGGTCAATAACGCGGCGTCCAGATCCGTATGATCCAGTGCCAGTTGTAGCAATGGTCGGCTCATGATTGATCACTCCTTGCGGGGGTAAGGGAGGCGCACCGGGCGTGATACCCCTGTAACGCTTCAATGAGATACTGATAATGAGATAACTTTCTTTGGTAAGCGGCCTGCGCGCCGGGATCCGGCGCAATGGTTTGCGATGCGGGTTGCAACTGACGTTGCGCCTCGGTAAAGCTGGCGTAAACGCCGCTGCCGACCAGGGCCGCCAGCGCCGCGCCCAGACAACCGGTTTCTTCTACCTGGGGCAATTCAACCGGTAACCCGCTGACGTCGGCCAGAATTTGCATCCATACCCGTGAATGGGCGGGGCCACCCGTGACGCGCAGCGTATCAACCTGTTGAAAACGTTCACGCATGCGTTTCAGGTGCGTCATATGGCTGAAAATAACGCCTTCATAAACGGCCTGTAGCAAATGCTCCCGGCGGTGGAGCGACTGCAAGCCATAAAACCCGGCGGTCATCTCCAGACCGGCGTTACTACCGTAAAGAAACGGTAGAAACATCACCTCGCTATCCGCTTTGGGCAGGCTGGCGACGGCATGGTTAATCTCGTTGAAATCCGTCATTCCCCACTGGCGGGTTAGCCATTCCAGATTGGCCGATGAGGTCGGGCTGGCCTCGTGAACGATGTAGCGCCCGGCTTCGGCATAGCGCCCGTAAACATAAGGATGGGGTTCATGCGCGCGTATTTCGGTGGCAATGCCGCTGGTCACCGCCCAGGTTCCCATCACGGCGTTTAATGTTGATTCATCATGTAAGCCGGCGCATAGCGCAGTGGAAACCACGTCAAACAATCCGCCGACGACCGGCGTTCCTGCCGTCAGACCGGTGAGCGCGGCCACCTGCGGGGTGACTTCCCCACATATTTGTGCGGAGCCGACGATAGGCGGCAGGGCGGGAATGATATCGCTAATGCCAAGCAGAGCCGCCAGCTTCGGTTCATAGGCGCCTTTATCCATGTGATAAAGATTGGATTCGGAAATATTGGTTTCTTCGCAGCCCCGTTGGCCGGTAAGGCAAAAGCGTAAATAATCATGCGCCATCATGACGGAGCCAATCTGCCGATAGCGTTCTGGCTGATGCTGTTTAATCCAGCGAAGTAGCGTGACGGGATGCCCAGTCCACAAGGTTTGCCGCGTGAGAGGATAAAGCTGTTGCGGTATACGGTCTTGCTGCCAGTGGTGGACGATATCCATCGCCCGGCGGTCTGAGGATAAGATGCCACGGCCTAATGGCCTGTGCTGTTTATCCAACAAAAATAGTCCTTTGCCCTGAGCGGAAATGCCGATCGCTTTGATTTGACGGCCTTTGACCCGACACCGTTGTAACGCGGCGGCGATCGTTTCCGCGCAGGCGGTCCATAACTGGCCCATATCGCGTTCGGCCCAGCCGGGATGATCGCTGATAACCGGCAGTGGCTGGCGGCTAATGCCTTGTTCCCGCCCCTGGCTGTCATAGAGCCCGGCCTTTAGGTAAGTGCCGCCACAGTCGATACCTAACCAATATTCCATTTTTGTCACCTTCGCTGGTGGCCGCACACGCCGCGGCCACGCTATTAATCACTTAGAATGTGGTTCGTTTCGTTTGTAGTTGAGGACGGGATACCGGCTGTTGGTCGCATTTCCCCGGCAGAAGCAGCGCCAGGATGGCGGCGATAGCCAGCGAAATAGACAGGCAATAAACGCCCGCATCTTTGTTGTAATGGGTGATCAGCAGGCCGACGGCGTAAGGGCCGCAGAATCCGCCCAGATTACCGAGCGCGTTGATCACGCCACGGGCGCCGCCCGCCATTTCAGCGCTGAACAGTTTGGCGGGAATCGTCCAGAATACCCCGGCGGCGGCTTGCAGGAAGACGCCGCAACCCACCAGGGCGGCATAAGACCACCAAATATGCTGTTTCAGCGTGACGGACAGGAACATGCAAAGAGCAAAACCGAATAACGGCAGGAAAACGAACAGCTTGCGCTTGCCTGTCCGGTCAGATAGCAGCGAAACGATGTACATGCCCAGCATGGCGCCGACGAAAGGCAGGATGGCCAGCATCCCTACCTTTTCCATGCCGGTATTGGTGAGTTCTTTCAGAATGGTGGGCAGCCACAGGGTGTAGCCATAAATGCCGGTTTGATAGAAAAAGTTGAGCGTGATGAGTTGCCATATGGTGCGATCGGACAAGACCGCGGAGAGCGACGCGTTTTTCACGGCCTTTTCGGCAATAGCGAGTTGTTCTCTCTCCAGCGTGGCGATCAGCCAGTTTTTTTCCGCGTCGGATATCCAACGCGCTTCCTGAGGGCGATCGCTGACGGCGTACATCCATAAAATCAGCACAAAAGCCGATAACAACCCTTCAATGATAAACAGCCAGCGCCAGTCCAGCACGGAGATAATCCAGCCGGACAGCGGGGCCGTTATCATCCCGGCGATTGGAACGAACATAATGACGATGGCATTGGCCCGTCCCCGTTCCTCATCGGGAAACCAGTTGCTGATCATGGTCAGCACCACAGGCAACATCCCGCCTTCGGCCACGCCAAGCGCAAAGCGTAACGCCAATAGCTGATATTGATTTGTTACCAGGCCGGTCAGGATGGAAATAACCGCCCAGGCCACCAGCGACCAGCCGATAAATTTCTTGCCGCTGCCGTGTACGGCGATTTTCCCGCCGGGAACTTGCAGGAATAAATAACCAATGAAGAAAATACCGCCCGCCAGACCTGCCATGGATGCGGTAATGCCCAGTTCAGCATCCATACCGCCCGGCATGGCGAACGCGATATTAACGCGGTCCATATAAGAGATAATACATGTGATCAGGATTGGCGGGATAATTCTCAGCCAACGCTGATTAGGAATAGTCGTTTGTAGGGTACTTGAGTTTATGTTCATTTTACGTCATGCCTTAATCATTATTATTAAAATATCTTTCACGATAACGTGAAGAATTTTTCTTTCTGCAAGACAGAAAGGGCACTCTGTGAAACTGATGTCAGAAGATTAATAAAAAATTTTATAGAAATAGCGTTTGTTAATTATTGTCGTCTTTTTTGTTCTTATTCATCAGGCTGGCTTTTTAATAATGCATTAATGCCGTCTTCGATAATGGCGATACGGTGTTGCACATCGGCGTCAGGATCGATCTCCAGTAGTTTTATGCCTGCGAAACTTAAGCTGGATAACGGCGCCTGTCGGAATAATTCCCCGGCGGCCTCAACGGTCATTAAAGACGCCGGACAAGCGGCTTTTGCATGCGGAAAGGGCGCAAATGGCGCATGTAGATCCTGCCATTCGCCATAAGGACCGTTGCGCGTGGTGCCGGAGAACATCAGCGCTTTGAGCAAGCCCGCCTTCCGACTTTGTTGTACATGTTCGAGCGGCGTAGCGGTATTCTGCGTTTCTATCGCCGAGCGCGCCCAGTTGACGGCTATTCCCGCGCGGGTTTTGGCCTGCGCATTAATGCTGGTTAAAATCAGTATTTCTTCGCGCAACGGCAGAAAACCTTTGCGCGGCTGGATGCCATTCATTGCATCGCAGTGCTCGATGATGATTTCACAAGGCCAGTCCCAGCTCAGCAGTTCCTGTAGTGAGCGCTGGAAGCTGGCTGCCGCTGCGACGACATCGGTTGATTTCGCCAACGGCGCCGCCTGTAGCTCAAGGGCGATCACTTTTTTCTTGCCGAAGCGATCGTTGGTGCGATTGATTTTATTCAGCACATGGCGATAGTAAGCCAGGCTGGCCTGACGCTGCTCTTCATCTTCCGATGCCAGACCAAATGCGGGGTTTTGACCGCGGCGGCGCATCGTTTCCATCACCCCGGTTACGACTATCTCCCATTTTTGCGGCACATGTTTAAATAGAAAATCATCACCATAGGGATGCAGATCGGTCAGGCAGGGTTGTTCAATGCCGCGGATATGCGGCATATCGGATAATTTACGCCAGAACTCTATTTCCATCGCTTCATCTTTCTGGTGGAAACTGGGCGCACACGGATAGGCGCCGACAATAAAGGCGATTTCTTTGTCAGACATGTTTTACTCCATTTTTCTTTCGGCAATACCTTATTACCGATATGGAATTTATAGCCTGTTCCCTTTTTAAGCCGTCTGGGTTAAGCAGACCGGCAGGAATGGGCATTCAGATAAATTAATTGATTTCCGTTAATGCAACTTTCACTACAATTTTTCTTATCTTTGATGCCTGATGATAAATACAGGCCGGTCGATGCACATCCTGTGGGAAAAATATTGCATAGCTACCGGGGGTCATGATTAACGGTGATTCATTTTCCATATCATGATAGAAAATAATATCCCGCTCCTCTAATAATGATTCAGCAATAATGTTGTTACCTGTATCGGAAGCAAAACCAATAATCTCTTCACCACTGGCCAGAAACTGAATGTCAATATAACGACGATGAACCTCAGGATGATTATTTTCTTTCGCCTGTGTTTCCAGATCCAGAATTTGCGCGTAAATCTTACGACCATCAATTTCCACTACGCCGGTCGGTAGCAGGCTAAAATCGGTGGTCCGCAGGAATTCAATACCGCGCTGGATCGCCTGCGGTAGCGCGCATGGATTGCTATGAGTAATGTGTCCGCTGATCATCAGAGCGTTCCTCTCTGTTAAAGTGAGCGAATTCTTTGCCAAACGCTGTCGTCAACCGTGATGCCGTTGCGACGATTATCTGCCAGCAGTTGCGTGAATTCATGGCCGGGCAGTCGGATGGCGACATCGGGATCGGCGCGTTCGGCGCTTTTCACATAATCGACAATACGTTGCAATTTGGCATCCCGGCTATCGCCGTCAATCAGCTTATCTACTTCAATGGCAATGAAGATTTGAGAAATACCGTATTCATCCGTGTTGTCCTCAGTGACTTCGGCGACTGAAGCGCCGTCAGACAGCAGGGTGGCGATCATGTCCAGCACAATGGATAAGCCGGAACCTTTCCAGTAACCCATGGGTAAAATGCGGCGGTTTTTTTCTATGATGCCCGGTTCTCTGGTCAGGTTGCCGTCGTCATCAAAACCCCCGTCGACGGGTAACGCTCTCCCGGCCAGACGATTCACTTCCAGCATACCGTAAGAAAACATCGACATGGACATGTCCACCATCGTGATGGGGTTGCCTGGAATCGCCACGATTAAGGGGTTGGTACCGATGCGGCACTCTTTGGCTCCCCACGGCGGCATCACCGCGATGGAATTTGTCCAGCAGATGCCGATGTAGCCTTTTTCCGCCGCCTGCCAGCCGTAGCTGCCGCCGCGCATCCAGTGATTGGCGTTACGCAACGCAACCAAGCCGATGCCGTGTTGGTCCGCGAGCTCAATGGCGCGGTCCATCATTTGTTTTGCCGTCAAGTTACCGATGGCGCGATGGGCGTCCCACTGTTCTATCGCTCCCAGCGCCTGTACCCTTGTCGCTTTGGCGTCCGGGATAATATCGCCATTTTCCAACTGCTGGATAAACCGCGGGAAGCGGTTCACGCCGTGGGAATAAACACCGGACTCCGTCGTCTGGGCAAACATTGTTGCGCAGGCGAATGCCGTTTCTGCCGCGATACCACGTGCTATCAACACGCGTTCAAATTCTTGTCTTAACTGTTCAAAGGTGACTTTCATCGGATTCTCCTGAAGCACGTTCCCTGTGCTGTATTTTTTTTGTTCTCTATATTTCACTATGTGATATCTGATTTCAAAAAAAATAATACAGGCCATTTTTTTACAAGTCAAAGACACTGTGTTTTAAAAAAAATAGTAATATCAATGTGTTGTTAAAATACTTTCATTAGTGTGATAGAGGACACAAATCCATGTACGCCGAGTCACGGATGTTTTAAAGGAGAATGACAGCGGGGGGCGGGGCGAGATATACCTGTCTTTGCTATATTACCGAGCGCATTTTTTCTCAGGTTGGAGCGGTTCATGGATACGGCGTAAAAGAGATAGCAGAGAAAAATCAAGGCATCACGTTCGTGCGAGTATTGCTTATCGCTGAACCTCACTTTAGGTTAACCTTTCGCGATGACCGTTCAATAACGGGGGGATAAAATAATGAAAGATACGGAACTTGCCAAAGAGAAACCTGCTGGAAGCCAAAGCCTTTTTCGTGGACTCCAGCTCATTGAGATCCTCAGTAATTATCCGAACGGCTGCCCGTTGGCCCACCTTTCAGAACTGGCGCAGTTAAATAAAAGTACCGTGCATCGGTTATTGCAGGGGCTGCAATCTTGCGGCTATGTGACGCCGGCGCCCGCAGCGGGTAGCTACCGTTTAACCACCAAATTTATCGCCGTTGGCCAAAAGGCGCTTTCCTCTCTCAATATTATTCATGTCGCCGCGCCGCATCTGGAGGCATTGAATCTTACCACCGGTGAAACCGTCAATTTTTCCAGTCGGGAAAACGATCACGCCATCATGATTTACAAACTGGAACCGACCACCGGTATGCTGCGCACCCGCGCTTATATTGGTCAGCATATGTCGTTGTACTGTTCGGCAATGGGCAAAATTTTTATGGCTTATGGTCAGCCTGATTACATTGCCGACTATTGGCTAAGTCATCAGGATGAAATCAAACCGCTGACGCGCAATACGATTACCGATCTTCAGGCGATGTATAAGGAACTTGAGCAGATTCGTGCGTCAGGCATGGCGATGGACCGGGAAGAAAACGAGCTGGGCGTGTCCTGTATTGCGGTTCCGGTGTTTGATATTCATCAGCGTGTCGGCTATTCCATTTCTATTTCTCTTTCTACTGTCAAATTGCAGCAGATTGGTGAGGAGACGCTGCTTAAACCGTTAAAAGCAACGGCCGAGGCAATCTCCAAGGAGTTAGGATTCTCAACCCGCGACCTTATTAATCCTCTTTGAGCCGCTATCCCAAAAGCGGCTATCCACACCGGCCTAAAACGGCCGTTTCTTGACCGCTTGCCATCGCTTACTCTCGGTTTTTTAATGGGGTATCTGAAAAACCGCCAAAAAAAAGCCCTCCATCATGGAGGGCAAAAGACAGGGATGGTGTCTATGGCAAGGAAAACAGGGTGTATCTACTACAGGGTATTACTCGGACTACTCACACTACTCAGGGTTACCCGGCGATGTCCGGCTAGGCGCAGACATCTGATTAAACATTGACATCTGTTGCTGCATCTCTTTCATGCGCTGCTGATGTTTTTGCGCCAAAATGTTTTTCTGCTCAGTCGTCAGCAGGTTATACATCTGGTTGCGTACCCGGCTCATTTGAACCTGCCGCTCAATCTGCACTTGCATCATCTTGGTTATCTGCGTGCGGACGGCCGCTTCGTCAAACTGGTTCGCGATAATCAACTTATGCATGGCTTCAACATCTTCAGCATTAAACTCTGGCGCATCCTGACGGCCCTGATACATTAAATCGCGCATTTGCTGCCGTTGTTGCTCGCTTAACTTCACACCGTCGAACATCCCATGCTGACCGGAAAAGGGTTTCGTGGCAGAGTCGTTGTGATGCCATCCACTTACAGACACACCTTCAATCCCTGCTGCAAATGCAGTGAAAGAACCCAGCATCAGCAGTGAAGCAAGAGATAACGTTGTGACTTGCGGCATCAATGACTCCCTGGTCTGGTGTGCTGTTTTGTGAATCAATGGAGATGAGTCTAATCGTCTTGCTGCAAACATGCGTCAGAGGATGTAAAACTACGTAAAGTCATGGAATAGCGGTAATCTATGACGTATTTTGCCCTTGGAGGTAGAAAAACCATGAACAAGATCCTGTTGGTTGATGACGATAGAGAGCTAACGTCTTTATTGAAAGAATTGCTCGAAATGGAAGGATTTAACGTCGTTGTCGCCTACGATGGCGAACAAGCGTTAAGCATATTGGACGGCAGCGTTGACCTGCTATTGTTGGATGTCATGATGCCGAAGAAAAACGGCATTGATACGTTGAAGGAATTGCGCCAGCAGCATCAGACCCCGGTGATCATGTTAACGGCGCGCGGCAGCGAACTGGATCGCGTTCTCGGTCTGGAATTGGGCGCGGATGATTATTTGCCGAAGCCGTTTAACGACCGTGAACTGGTGGCGCGCATTCGAGCCATTTTGCGGCGATCGAATTGGACGGATCAGCAACAGTCCGGTGATAACGGCGCGCCGACGCTGGAAGTCGACGGATTGCGGCTTAATCCCGGCCGGCAGGAGGCCAGTTTCGATGAAACCGTGCTGGATCTGACCGGCACCGAATTTACGCTGCTGTATCTGCTGGCGCAGCGGCTGGGCCAGGTTGTGTCGCGCGAGCACCTGAGCCAGGAAGTGCTGGGAAAACGGCTGACGCCTTTTGACCGCGCCATTGATATGCATATCTCTAACCTGCGTCGTAAATTACCCGAGCGAAAAGACGGTTTGCCGTGGTTTAAAACGCTGCGCGGGCGAGGTTACCTGATGGTGTCCGCTGCATGATCAATAGCTTGACCGCGCGTATTTTCGCGATTTTCTGGCTGACGCTGGCGCTGGTTCTCATGCTGGTACTGATGGTGCCCAAGCTGGATTCCCGCCAGTTGACGGCGCTGCTGGAAAGCGAGCAGCGGCAAGGGATTATGCTGGAGCAACATATTGAGGCCGATCTGGCGGCGACCCCGGCCAATGATTTACGCTGGTGGTTGCGGTTATTCTGGGTGATTGAAAAATGGGCGCCGCCGGGGCAGCGTCTTCTGTTGGTGACCAGCGAAGGGCGGGTGCTCGGCGCGCAGAAAAATGAAACGCAAATTGTGCGTAATTTTATCGGCCTGTCCGATAATGCCGACCACCCGCAAAAGAAAAAATACGGCCGTGTTGAATTGCTGGGGCCGTTTTCTATCCGCGATGGTGAAGATAATTACCAGCTTTACCTGATCCGTCCGGCCAGCAGTTTGCAGTCGGATTTTATTAACCTGCTGTTTGATAGACCTTTATTGCTGTTGGTCTTCACGATGTTGATCAGTTCGCCGCTGTTGTTATGGCTGGCCTGGAGTTTGGCTAAACCGGCCCGTAAGCTGAAAAACGCGGCGGACGAAGTGGCGCGAGGCAGCCTGCGTCAACATCCTGAGCTGGAAGCCGGACCGCAGGAGTTTCTGGCGACCGGGGTCAGTTTTAACCAGATGGTCAGCGCGTTGGAGCGGATGGTCACGGCGCAACAGCGGCTGTTATCCGATATTTCCCACGAGCTGCGAACCCCGCTCACCCGCCTGCAACTGGCGACCGCATTGCTGCGCAGGCGTCAGGGCGAAGGCAATGAGCTAAACCGCATTGAGACTGAAACGCAGCGGCTGGACAGCATGATCAACGACCTGTTGGTTCTGTCGCGCACCCAGCATAAGAATGAGCTTACCCGTGAATTTATCCGTGCCGATGAACTGTGGAACGACGTATTGGATGACGCTCGTTTTGAAGCCGAGCAAATGGGTAAAACGCTGGAAGTGCCTTATCCGCCGGGGCCTTGGACGCTATATGGCAACCCCTCCGCGCTTGATAGCGCGCTGGAAAATATCGTCCGCAACGCGCTGCGCTATTCCCACCATCACATTGAAGTCGCTTTCTCCGTTGATAATCAGGGCATTACCATCAAAGTGGATGATGACGGCCCTGGCGTTAGCCCGGAAGACCGGGAGCAAATTTTCCGGCCGTTTTACCGTACGGATGAAGCCCGCGATCGGGCATCGGGCGGCACCGGGTTAGGGCTGGCCATCGTGGAAACGGCGATTTCGCAGCATAAAGGCTGGGTGAAAGCGGAAGATAGCCCGCTGGGTGGATTACGCCTGGTTATCTGGTTACCATTACATCAAAGATAAACGACATTAACGTCATTCTTTTCGGCTTTATCCTCTCCGGGGGCGGCATAGCGGCCCCCGCTGCATCTTTCTGATCCCATGTATTGGCGTTGGAACAGAGTGATATTCAGGGTGATAGTGAAACCATAGCCAATCGGCGACATCAATACGGCTTAGAAATTCATGCCTACAGGAATATGTACATGAAAGGATTAACTTTGCTGGCGGGTCTGCTGACCACCTTCTTTAGCTGCCACGCTTTCAGTTCCACCGACGGTATTTGTGGTTTTTCCGATGCTGAATGCGGAATGCCGGCCTTTCCTTACCTTTTGCCTGATAACGATACCCGAACCAATTTGATGCTGCTCCAGAGCAGTCGCAAACACATTGCCCTGCCTGTGCCGCAGCCGCTTCCCGACCAGACGCGCTCGCGCATCGATCCGTTTACCGCCTATCGCGTCATGGGGCTGGCGGCGACGGAGGGGCCGGAGCCGTCGACGGACGATGGCTCGACGCAAGCCGTAGCCGGCACGCTCTTGGAGAAAGCCCGGCGCTTGCAGTTATCGCCGGCGGTACAGGAAAAATTCGCGACGCTGACTGCTAACGATGGCGAAGGACGGCAAATCTCCAACGACCTCTCGACGGTCGAGGATTTTTTTGATGTGCTGCTGGCCGACCAGACGCTAACCGATGTTCAGCGCACATCGCTTGCGCTGGCGCGTTTAATTATTCTGTCCCCGGATTACTCGCCGTCTTCGTTATCGAGCGAGCTTGACCGCCTGCCGGATGAAGGACATGCCGGCGAGCTCAAGCGCTATCTGATCGATACGCAGGCTTTTTATCAGGGGGAATTCAGGCTGGCGAACAATGGTTTTCAGGCGCTGACGCAGGCCGGGCAAGCGTGGGTCGCCGAAACATCAGGCTACATGCTGATTCGTGTGGCGATTAACGCCGCGATGCAATCCGCGCTGGACGAATACAATATGTTCGATGCCGCCAAAGCCGACAAAAACTGGGCCTCGTCCGCCATTCAGCGTATTGACGACTATCTGAAACAGTATCCGCGGGGCCTCTACGCCGAGTCCGCGCAGGGCCTTTATCGACGGGCATATTGGATCCTCGGCGATCTGAACGCGTTACCCAAAATTTATCAACAGGTGCTGGATCGAACCGACAATGCCGGCGATCTACAGGCATTAAGCGATGAAATCGACGACAAGCTGCTGGAGCGGGAAACCTTTACCGCCGCGCCGGATAGTCCGCTGTTGGCGCTGGTGCAGGATCTTAAACGGCTGCGCGCGACGCGCGACGGCGGGGGGCGTTTCCCGGCATTGTCCGCCGAAGAGCTGGCGACTCAGCAAGCCTTGTTTGAGCGGGCGGGAATGCAAAACGAATTTCACTATCTACAGACCGCCTGGCAGTTTTATCGGCAGAAAGATTATGCGGCGGTGGTGAATGGCGTTGAGCCGACGCACGAGCGGGATCTGACCGATACCACGCGTTTTAGTCTGCAAGTGTTGCGCGGTCAGGCGCTTGAACATCTGGCGCGCTGGGATGAGGCGGAAATGCACTGGCGTCGCCTGTTAAGCCTGGAAACCGGCTATACCCAGCAACAGTACCTGCAACTGGCATTGGCTGAAACGCTGGCGAAAGCCGGTCATCCGGAAAAAATATTCACCGCCGATAGCCCGGTTAAAAACCTGCGCTTTCGTTCCGCGGTATTGAAAGTCAGCGCCGACGCCGATCTGCTTCGTCAGCAAACGGGCCCGCAGCAGACTCACGAAGAACGGGCCATTGCCCTGCATACGCTGCTGACCAAATCGCTGACGCATGCGGACTATGCCGCTTATCTGCAAGATAGCGTGCGCAGAAAAGACATTCCGCCGTTGGAGAATGCGGAAAACATGGACTGGAGCCTCGATAGTCTGGCCGTTTTCGACTGGGACGGCGGCGATACCGAAGCCGGCTACCAGTGTCCGGCGCTGCAAAGCGTGGTGAGCACGCTGAATCAGCGGCCGAACGACGCGCGGGCCATTAACTGCCTCGGCGAATTCTTCCTGCGAACCGGCGATATCGTCGGCTTTGACTGGGGAGAGAGCAATATGCTGGATGAGTTAATCAACGCGCCGACGCAGTTCAAGGGGCCGGAATATAACCGGTTGGATGGCTATCTGCGGGTTATCGCCGACCCTGCCGCGCCGCCGGAAGATAAAAGCTATGCGCTTTATCGTGCGGTGTACTGCTATGCGCCCAGCGGTTTTAACGACTGCGGCGAACAGGATATCAGTAAAGCCACGCGCAAGGCCTGGTTCACCCAGTTGAAAACCGAGTTTAAAGGCAGCCTGTGGGCAAACAAGCTCAAATATTACTGGTAACCCGGATAATACTTCTGGCCTGGCCGTTATGGAGCGGCGCGGCGCAGGCCGAGAGCGTCAATGCCGCGCAATATCAGGCTTTCTGGCTATGGGCGGCGGTTAAGCCGCAGCCGGCGCTGCATCACGCCCAGACGCTCTATTTGCATCAGGGCGAGATCGCCCGTCGTCAGGGGCGGGTGGTCTTCCTACGTCAGGGGATCCCCGCCAGCAAACTGCGCGTTCCCCATCTGTGGCTGTCTTACCGGCTGACGACGCTGTCGTTGTCTGATGAGCACCTCAGACGCATGCTGAAGCTACAGGAGAGCTGGCGTCGGCACGGTAATCGGGTCAGGGGAATTCAGCTGGATTTTGACGCCGAAAGCCGTCAACTGGCGGAGTATGCGGTTTTTTTACAGCAATTGCGCGCCAGGCTGCCGGATGACTGCCGTCTCAGCATTACCGGATTGCTCGACTGGTCAAAAACCGGAGACGTAGCCGAGCTGAACCGGCTGCGCGGCAGCATTGATGAACTGGTGATCCAAACCTATCAGGGGCGCGCCACGGTGACCAACTACGCCGACTATCTGCCGGCGTTGAAAAAGCTGACGATCCCTTTTCGGCTGGGACTGGTGCAGCACGGCAAGTGGGACAGCGTCTGGCAGCAGCGTCTGGCGGCCTCCCCCTACTATCGGGGCGAAGTCGTTTTTCTGGTTAATCCCCTGCGGAAAAAACCTTAGCCGCCGGCGGCAATATCAGGTTCGTCCCCCAAAGCCGTTCTGCCGCCAGGCTTCATAGCTGATGATGGCGACGGCGTTGGACAGGTTGAGGCTGCGGCACTCCGGCTGCATGGGAATACGGATGCGGAAATCCGGCGCAAAGCCGTCGCGGATTTCATTCGGCAGACCCGCGGTTTCCGAACCGAACAGCAGCACATCGCCAGGCTGATAGTCCGGCCGATCGTAAGGGCGGCTGCCTTTGGTGGTACAGGCGAAAATCCGTTGTCCGGCGACCGCGGCCAGAAAATCCTGATAATTTTTATGGCGGTTGACGTTGGCGAGATCGTGATAATCCAGCCCGGCCCGGCGCAGCTTCTTCTCTTCAAAATCAAAGCCCAGCGGTTCAATCAGATGCAGCGTGCAGCCGTTATTGGCGGCCAGACGGATAATATTGCCGGTGTTCGGGGCTATTTGTGGCTCATAGAGCGCAATATGAAACATGAGGTAACTTCAATCGCAAAGAAAAATTCCGCCGCAGTATATAACATTCCCGGCGGGTGACCCAAAGCCTGACGGAGACGCAATGCAGATAACTCTGCACGACGTTTCCGCTGACAGCGATTACACTTCTTAACGGCGGCGATGACATTCGCGGGAATGCAGGCGGCGCCGAATAGATAGACGGTTTGGCGCATTCCGCGCCGTGGAGGACCGAATGAAACACGCAATCAAACTGACGGGATTATCGCTTGCCTTATTATCGCTGCCGCTGGTCACGCTGGCCGACGCCGTGAAGGCGCCATCGGCGCAACAGCAGCAGTATGAAAACGGCATCAATAGTCAGAAGCAGTTGCAACAACGTATGCAGCAAAATCAACAATTGCAGAAGCAACAGCTGAACCAGCAATTACAGCAGCGCAATAGCCAGCTACAGCAACAGCAAAAACAGCAGTTACAGCAGGAAAAACAACGCGCGCAGCAAAAGGCGCTGCCGCAGTAACGGGCGTGCTGACGTCCCTGTTCGCGCCGCTATAAGCGTACGCCCATCAGGGTCAGGATCAGCGGAGTGGTCAATGCGGCCAGCACCGTCGACATCAGCAGACTGGAGGCGACCGGGCCGCCCAGTACGTTGAACTGACGCGACATCAGATACACGTTCACGCCGACCGCCATCGACCCCAGCAACACCACCGCCCGCGTTTCCATTTCCGGCAGACCGATCGCCGCCGCGATGCCCCAGATCACCAACGGCTGCACCAGCAGTTTGATGGCGCAAATGGCGCTGCTGATTCGCCAGCCGTCGCGGATCTGGTATTCCGCCAGCCCCATTCCCAGCGCGATCAGCGATAGCGGCATGGCAATCTGTCCCAGCATGCTCAGCGGCTGGTCGACGTAAGACGGCAGAGTCAGGCCGGTCAGGCTGAACGCCGTGCCGGAAAGAATGCCGATGATCAGCGGATTTTTCAGCACGCCCAGCGCGGTTTTGGTAAAACCCCGGAGCGAAGGCGCGCCGTTGCGCGCCCACTCCACCGAGACCGTCACCAGCGTCCAGAGGATCAGCCCGTTAAACACCACCACCAGCGCGACGGAAGGTATCGCTTCTTCCCCCAGCATCAGCGTGGCGAGCGGCAGGCCGAGCAGGACGGTATTGGAAAAGATACCGCTCAGCGCAAAAATGGATCCGGAAACGCCATCCAGATGAAAAATTTTGCGCGACACAATGCGGCCCAGAATGAAGACCACCAGACAACTGCCGAAAAAAGCGATCAATAGCCGGGCGTCGACGACAGGACGTTTGGAAAAATCGCTCATCAGGCGGAATAACATGGCGGGCAGCGCCACCGAAAAGACAAAGCGGCTCATGCCATCGGTAACGGTGGTCGGCCATTTTCCATAACGGATCAGCGCGTAACCGAGGGCGATCAAAACAAACAGCGGTAAAGAGAGGGAAATCTGGTGCCAGAGGGAAACAATAAATGCGAGCATCGCACCACTTCCTTAATCAACCGGCACCTTGAGATCCATATAACAGCAGACAGATTTCAGCCGGCAGCAAAATCTGGTCCGATTAAATCTATCCGGTCGGTACAGATGCAGTCAACGCCCCAATCGAGCAGCGTTTTCGCCCGCGCCGGCTGATTGACGGTATAAACCAGGATTTTCAGCCCGGCGGCCTGCAATAACGCCGCCCGCTCCGCCGTCAGCAACTGATGGTTAAGGTGGAGGGAAACGCACCCTAAGCGCTGCGCCAGCGATTGCCAGTCGTCATTCCATTCATCCAGCAGCAGGCCGCGCGGCAGTTCGGGCGCCGCTTGGCGGGCCGCTTCCAGCGACGTCGGCGAAAAGGAAGACAGCAACGGCGCAATGGGGTGATCCTGCCATAACCGGCGCGCCGCCAGGGCGACCAGACGTCCGGTTTCCTGCTCGCGGCCCGTGGTGGGTTTAATTTCAATATTGGCCGCCATGCCGTACTGTTTACAGCGCTTGGCGACTTCCGCCAACAGCGGCAGCCGTTCGCCGGCAAATTTGTCGCCGTACCAACTGCCGGCGTCCAGCGTGACCAGTTTATCCCATGGCTGGTCGCCGGCGATCCCCCAGCCGTTGCTGGTGCGTTCCAGTGTGTCGTCATGCAGTAAAAAGATCTGCCCGTCCTGCGACAGTTTGGCGTCGAACTCGATCATCCTGTGACCAAACCCGGCGCCGACATCAATCGCCGCCAGCGTATTTTCCGGCGCCAGAGAACCGCCGCCGCGATGGGCGACGATTGACGGATAAGGCCATTGCGTTACCATTATTCCACCCGTAATCCGCTTTGCGAATCAAACCAATGCCATGATGACTCCGGCAGATGCAGTCGGAGCGTTGAGCCCGCCGCCGGGCAATGCTCGTAGGAGAGACGAACGATCACCTTTTGCGTCCCCCATTGTCCGTGCGCCAGATTGTCCGCGCCCAGCAGCTCCAGCGTCGAAACCCGCAGCGGAATGCCGCCGGCCTCGCTTGCCGCCAGTTGAATATGCTCCGGCCTGACCCCCAGCGTCAACTCGCGTCCGCGCCATTGCGGTTTGGCGGTCGTCAGCGGCAGAGCCGCATCGCCGTCTAGCTCAAAGCGACAGCCGTCGGCGCTGATCCTGCCCGACCACAGGTTCATGGCGGGCGAGCCGATAAAACTGGCGACAAACAGCGATGCCGGGCGACGATAAATCTCCGCCGGCGCGCCAATCTGTTCGGCCACGCCTTTATTCATCACGATGACGCGCTGCGCCAGCGTCATCGCCTCTACCTGATCGTGCGTGACGTAAAGGCTGGTGGTGTTCAGGCGCCGATGCAACTGCTGCAATTCCAGCCGCATCTGTACCCGCAGTTTGGCGTCCAGGTTTGACAGCGGTTCGTCAAAGAGAAAGACCGCGGGCTCGCGTACGATGGCGCGTCCCATCGCCACCCGCTGACGCTGCCCGCCCGATAACTCGCGCGGTTTGCGCGCCAGCAGCGGCGCCAGCTCAAGGATGCGCGCCGCTTCGTCCACCCGCTGGCGAATTTGCGTTTTACCGAAGCCGCGGATTTTCAGCCCGTAGGCCATATTGTCATATACGCTCATATGGGGATACAGCGCGTAGTTCTGGAACACCATCGCAATGCCGCGATCTTTGGGCTCCAGATCGGTCACCCGTTGGTTATCGATATAAATATCGCCGCCGGTGGCTTGTTCCAGCCCGGCGACCATGCGCAGCAGGGTGGATTTGCCGCAGCCGGACGGCCCGACCATCACCACAAACTCGCCGTCGGCGACATCGAGATCGATGGGGCGGATCACCTGGGTTTTGCCGTCGTAGGATTTACTGACGGCCTGAAGTTTTAAACATGCCATAAAAAACGTCCCGTGGGTTTTGCAACGCCGCTATTTTTCACTGTCGACCAGACCGCGCACGAACCAGCGCTGCATCAGCAGCACCACCAGCAGGGGCGGCAGCATGGTCAGCAGCATCGCCGCCATCACCTGATTCCACTGCGTCGCCCCGTCGCCGGAGGCGATCATGCTTTTGATCCCGGCCACCGCGGTGCCGAGATTGGCATCGGTGATAATCAGCAGCGGCCACAGATACTGGTTCCAGCCGTAGATAAAGGTGATGACGAACAGCGCCGCCAGATTGGTTTTCGACAGCGGCAGCACGATATCGAAAAAGAAGCGCAGCGGACCGGCGCCGTCGATGCGCGCCGCCTCCAGCAGCTCATGCGGCAGCGTCATAAAAAACTGCCGGAACAGAAACGTCGCCGTGGCAGACGCCATCAGCGGCAGCGTCAGCCCGGCGTAGCTGTCCATCATCTCCAGCCGGGCGATCACCTCCACCGTGGGGAAGATACGCACCTCCACCGGCAGCATCAGCGTCAGGAAGATCATCCAGAAAAACAGGCCGCGCAGCGGAAAGCGGAAATAGACGATGGCGTAGGCGGACAATATCGACACCGTGATTTTGCCTACGGTAATCGCCAGCGCCATCACAAAGCTGTTCAGCAGCATCAGCCAGAAGGGCGTGACGCTGTTGCCGGCGCCGTGCAGCCAGATATGGCGCAGATTTTCCCACAGGTGCGCGCCGGGGATCAGCGTCATCGGCGCCTGAAATACCTGTTGATCGTCCAGCGTGGCGGCGACGAACCCGACGTACAGCGGGAACAGCACCGCGGCGATGCCGACAATCAGCATCAGGTGGCTGAAGATATCCAGTCCGCGTCGGTTCTCAATCATTGGTAGTTCACCCTCCGTTCGACAAAGCGGAACTGAATCACCGTCAACCCGATAACCAGCAGCATCAGCACCACCGACTGGGCGGCGGAGCTGGAGAGATCCAGCCCGGCAAAGCCTTCGCGGTAAATTTTGTAGATAAGCGTGGTGGTGGACTGAACCGGGCCGCCGGCGGTGGCGGCGTCGATGATGGGGAAGGTATCGAAGAACGCGTACACCAGATTGATGACCAGCAGGAAAAAGCTTACCGGCGAGATCAGCGGCAGCACCAAATTGAAGAAGCGGCGCACCGGGCCGGCGCCGTCAATCGCCGCCGCTTCGATCAGCGAGCGGGGGATGGACTGCAACGCCGCCAGAAAAAACAGGAAGTTATAGCTAATCTGTTTCCAGACCGACGCCAGCACCACCAGAAACATCGCCTGGCCGCTGTTTTGCGCGTGGTTCCATGAGTACCCCAGCAGGCCGAGAAAGTGGGTGATCAGCCCCAGACCGGGGTTGAATAGAAACATCCACAGCACCGCCGCCACCGCCGGCGCGACGGCGTAGGGCAGAATAATCAGCGTCTGATACAGACGGCTGGCGCGAATAACATAGTCCACCAGCGCCGCCAGAAACAGGGAGATCAGCAGGCCGAATCCCGCCACCAGAAAACTGAAGGTCAGCGTGGTGTAAAAGGAGTCGAGATAGTAGGGGTTATCCAGCAGTTGTCTGAAATTTTCCATACCGACGAATTCGCTGGATAGCCCGAACGGATCGAGACTTTGCACCGAATACCACAGCGCCTGACCTGCCGGCCAGAGGAAAAAAATCGCGGTAATCAGTAGCTGAGGCAGCACCAGCACATAGGGCAACCAGCTACGGTTAAAAACGGGACGGGATGATGTCATGCGCGAACTCATTAATACTTGCGCCAGGGGACGGGCCGCTTCCCTGCGGCCCGATACGGCGCATTGCCGACAGGGTTATTTCGTTGACTGCTCGAAGCGACGCAGCAGGGCGTTGCCGCGCGCAACGGCGCTGTCCAGCGCCTGCTGCGGGGTTTTCTTACCCGTCCACACGCTTTCCAGCTCTTCGTCCACCACGGTACGGATCTGCGGCATATTGCCCAGGCGCAGCCCTTTGGTGAACGGCAGCGGCGGCTTGTTCAGCATCTGGCGTGTGGCGATATCCGCGCCCGGATTCTTCTCGTAGAAACCCTGCTTTTGCGTCAGTTCATACGCGGCCTGGGTGATGGGTAGATAACCGGTTTTCTGATGCCATTCGGCGGCGATTTCCGGCTGCGCCAGGAACTGCATAAATTCAGCGACGCCTTTATAGGTGGCGGCGTCTTTGCCGTTCAGCACCCACAGGCTGGCCCCGCCGATAATGGCGTTCTGCGGCGCGCCCTGCGCGTCGGCGTCATACGGCATCATGCCTACGCCGTAGTCGAATTTGGCGTGCTGGCGGATATCCGCCAGCGAACCGGACGAGGCGGTGGTGATGGCGCAGTCGCCGTTGTAGAACTTCTCGGTCGGTTCATCCTTGCGCCCGAAATAGGTGAAACTCCCTTGCTTATTCATATCCTGCAAGCGCTGAATATGTTTGACCTGTGTCGGCTGGTTGAATTCCAGCACCGCGTCGCTGCCGTCGAAGCCGTTGTTTTTGCTGGCCACCGGCAGGCCGTGCCAGGCGCTGAAGTTTTCAATCTGAATCCAGCCCTGCCAGCCGCTGGCATAACCGCATTTCAGGCCCGCCGCGCGCAGTTTGGCGGTGTACTCGGCCAGTTGCTGCCAGGTTTTCGGCGGCTGCTCCGGGTCTAAGCCGGCTTTTTTAAACGCGTCTTTGTTGTAGTACAGCACCGGCGTGGAGCTGTTAAAGGGCTGGGATAATAGCTGACCGCTTTTGGCGTCGGTGTAATAACCGGAGACGGTGGGGACGAAAATCGACTCATCAAAATGGATGCCGGCGTCTTTAAACACTTCATACACCGGTTTGATGGCTTTGCTGGCCATCATGGTGGCGGTGCCTACTTCATAAACCTGCAAGATCGCCGGCGCGTTGCCGGCGCGATAGGCGGCGATGCCGGCGGCCAGATTCTGTTCGTAGTTGCCTTTATAGATCGGGACGATTTTCACGTCGCTGTGGGACTGGTTAAAACGGTCCGCCAGTGAATTGACCTCGACGCCTAACGCCCCTTCCATCGAGTGCCAGAAGGGGATCTCGGTAACGGCCAGCGCATTGGCGCTGTAAGCCAATGCGAGTGTGGCGCATGCCACTGTTTTCATGACACGTACCTGACGAAATAGCGGATTAAGCATGCTTGTCTCCTGGAATTTGGGCTGCGAGCGTTTTTTTATTCGCGAGGTAACATGACATGCGTTCATGACGGAAAAATAACGGATAAATGACGTCAGGATGACAGGGCGGTGAAGGCCTGTCTGTTGAGACCACTAAATTGATAGCGCGAAGACGCGTATTCAGTGTCGTTCAGGTGCGGCGTACGCAAGGCGTGCCGACGGCGTTATACATTCGTTCTTCGCGTCGGCACAGCCCTAATCCCGCTAAAATAGGCCGTCAGCCCTGCCGCGGATTGCGTACCAGCGGCGCAATGCCGTGCGCCGCCCACACCGCCGCCGCCCTTTCCTGCGCGTAGGCCAGCCGTTTCTCCTGCGCCACTTTCTGCTGCCCGCGGATAACCGTCCCCGGTTCCCGGGTAAATGCCCGCAGTTCGTCCGCCTCCGGCCGCATCGGCAACGCCTTGCCGCTCAGAATGTCTCCCGCTATCGCCTCCAGCTTCAGCGCCCCCGCCGTCCCCGCTATCCCCA
>NZ_JBEIAB010000026.1:0-46475 GCF_040240345.1 Brenneria sp. g21c3
GGCGGTAAAGGACTCCACGTCCAGGTCGGCGCAGCCAAAGACGGACAGTTGATAACGGGCGAGCGTGGCGGTTAACGAAGAAAAAGACGAGGGTATGGCGTAATTGCGCTCCATGCGGTTTCCTTTTCATGTCCATTGAGAAATTTTATGGCGCGCATTATGCCGAAAATATGATCAGTCAGGCAAGCGATTTTGATGAAAAAATATTTAAAATATCATTTAAAATCAAATTATTACAACGTTAATAATATTGTTTATCATTATTACAAAATGAAGAGTAAGGCGAAACAGCCGCGTTTCGATCTTACAGACAATTAAAGCGCTCATCACGACAGATTACGCAAGCAGGACGGACAGATACGGGGAGGGAATCTTTGATCGGTAAGGGGAATTTGCGGCCGACACCGCAAGTCGCCATTGGCGGGCGGGCATAAATACTGAAAAGGTGAAAGGCCGCTTGCGCGGCCTTTTCTCGGGAATGCGTTCGATCGTTATTCCGGTTTGACTTCAATATAGTTCAACTGCAAGGTGCTGCTGGTGTAGCTGCGGATCTTATTGGTCAATTCAATATTGCCGTCCAGCTTCTGATCGTAGGAAGGAATAATTTCCTTCAGCTTGGCCTGCCATTCCGGCGTCGCGACCTTATCTTTAAAGACGGTTTTCAGCAGGCTCAGCATGATCGGCGCCGCCGTGGACGCGCCCGGAGATGCGCCCAGCAAGGCGGCGATGGAACCATCCTGCGAGCTGACAATCTCGGTACCCAGCTTCAGTACGCCGCCTTTATCCGCGTCTTTCTTGATGACCTGGACGCGTTGCCCTGCAACGATCAGTTTCCAGTCTTCCTTTTTCGCGTCGGGGAAATATTCCCGTAAGGCGGCAAAGCGATCGTCGTCATCCATCATCACCTGACTGATCAGATATTTGACCAGATCGAAGTTATCCAGCCCTACATGGGTCATCGGCATGACGTTAGCGAAGGTGATTGAACCAATCAGATCCCACAGCGAGCCGTTTTTCAGGAATTTGCTGGAGAAGGTGGCGAACGGCCCGAACAGCAGCACCGGCTTACCGTCAAAAATACGGGTATCCAGATGCGGAACCGACATCGGCGGCGCGCCGACGGAGGCTTTACCATAAACTTTCGCCAGATGGCGTTTCACTAATTCTGGATTTTCCGTTACCAGAAACTCGCCGCCGACCGGAAAACCGCCGTAGCCGTCGGCTTCGGGAATCCCGGATTTCTGCAACAGTTGCAACGCCGCCCCACCCGCGCCGATAAAGACGAACCGGGCTTTGACCACGCTTTCTTTCTCACCGTTTTTCAGATCGGCGTAAGTGATGCTCCAGGTGTTATCCGCATTACGTTTGATATCGCGCACTTCGGAATTGAGATGCAGGGCGAAATTCTGCTTTTTCTGCAAAGAACTCACCAACTGGCGGGTAATTTCGCCATAGTTTACATCGGTGCCGATAGGCATGCGGGTCGCGGCGACTTTCTGCGCCGGGTCGCGGCCCTCAATGATCAGCGGCGCCCACTCTTTGATGACATTGGGATCGTCGGAGAATTCCATACCACGGTAAAGCGTGCTGTGCTGCATCGCTTCATAGCGGCGATGCAGGAAGCGGGCGTTTTCATCCCCCCACACGAAGCTGATATGCGGTACGCTGTTGATAAAGGAATTCGGGTCGTGCAGCACGCCGTTTTTAACCTGATATGACCAGAACTGACGCGATATCTCGAAGGCTTCGGTGATCTCTACCGCTTTACTGATATTGACCGGGTCGTTTTCATTCTCAGGCTCCGGCGTGTAATTCAGCTCCATAAAGGCGGAGTGACCGGTGCCGGCGTTGTTCCAGCCATTGGAACTCTCTTCCGCCACATTATCCAGACGTTCGATCATATCGATTGACCAGTCCGGCTGAAGCTCTTGCAGATAAGCGCCGAGCGTCGAACTCATAATCCCGCCGCCAATCAACACCACGTCCGTGGTTTTCTCCGTCGCGTTATTTTCTTGCGCTGTTACTTGCTGGGATATTCCCGCTACACCCAAACATAAAATCATAGTGAGTAGTTTTTTCATGCTTATATCTCTATTTCATTGAATTTTTATAATCGCAGGCAAATAGATTCTCCACGCATCCCTTACCGTCAGCATACGCTTGCCCTCATGGTGAAAACCATCATTTATGACCCTTTTGTTAATAATGTTTTTAACAAAAAAATCAGTTGGCTGACTCTTTTCAGCATAGAGAGGCGTCCGTTCTGGCTGTCGGCGTAACATTATTGTTACCAATGGGGAGAAATGACATTTTTGTAAGTAAATAAACCAACAACAATGATGTAACGTTTGCGAAACAACTCTCGTTATTCAAGCAAAGGGAACGCGTTTGCCCCTTTGATAAACGCAAAGGCGCCCGAAGGCGCCTTTCAGCAGACGGAAAAAGATACCGCTATCTGGCGGAATCAATTTCATCCAGAGAATCTTCAATCGCCGCCGCGTTCGGATTCTCCGGCGGCGTGGCGTTTCCATCGCTGGCCAGGAAATCATGCCGCTGGAAATAGGCTTCACGCACCATCAGGTAAGGGTCGGAGGAGTTACGCAGCAGGCCGTCGGAATCCAGCAATTGCGCCCGCGTTTCCAACCCTTCCAGCACCCATTTGCCCGCCGACATCCAGAATGTCAGGTAGCTCAATGCCGGATAGAGGGTGTCGACGTAATTGCCGCCGTCTTCACGGATGGTGGCGCTGCCATAGCCGGGCAACACCACGTACGGCCCGTAGCCCATGCCGTAACTACCCAGCGTACTGCCGAAACGGCGAGGCTCCTCTTTTGCCAGTTTGGGATTCGCCATTGACGCCACGTCAATCAATCCCCCCATCCCTAACAGCGTATTCAGGAAAAAGCGGTTGAAATGAATCATCGCCTTATAGGGATTACCTTCGACAAAGTTGTTCACCATCGCCGCGGGTTCCGACAGGTTACCAAAAAAGTTGTTCAGCCCGTTGCGCGCCGGCGAAGGCACATAGTCCCGCCATGCAACGGCCGCCGGCCTTACCAGATAAGGGTCCAGCACGTTGTAGTTAAAGCTGAACATGGACCGGTTGAAACCTTCAAGCGGGTCTGAACGCCCGTCTTGAGACCCATCCCCGGTACTGGCGCAGCCGATAAGCAGCACGCTGGCAAGCACCACCCCGCTCAGGCGGTAATTCATATCTGTTCTCCCTGATTATATTGCGTTATACCCGCGACCGGGAATGGGGAATTCCCGGTACCTGCTTAGCCCATTCGCATGGGAAACGAAGGCGGGATATCAGTCGACAGTGTAACATTTTATTGCCCTGCTTCTACTTTGGCTTGTCCATTCATACGCTTTAACGCGTTTACCAGACCATTCTCAATCCATCCCCAAAGACAATGCGGCAATCACGCGCGGAGCGACGACGACATCCAGTCGCAAAATTCTGACTGATATGACGAGAATATAGCATAGGGTTCGCAAACCGGTGACGCTCGCGCGCTACCCTATGTGTTGAAAACGGCTACGCTTATCACAATTAGAAGAAGGAAATCAGAGAGAGTAAAGATGAATCAAACATCGGAAAAACACCGCGCGCAACAAGAAAAAACCGACCAACATGATGATCGCAAAAACGTCGAAGAAGTAGAAAGCGAAGAAAAAAGCCAGGGAAAAGAGATCGAGGTTGATGAAAACACCCTGCCCTCGCCTGCCGCCGCCATACATGAGGAAATTCGTCAGGAAGGCGAGAAGGAGCTGGAGCGTGACGCCATGGCGCTGTTCTGGTCGGCGGTTGCCGCCGGTCTGTCGATGGGAACATCGTTCATGGCCATCGGCATGCTGCATATGAATCTGGAGGGCGTTCCCGGTGGTTTTTTACTGCAAAGTTTCGGCTATACCATCGGCTTTGTGATTGTCATTATGGCCCGCCAGCAGCTATTTACCGAGAATACCGTCACCGCCGTGCTGCCCATCATGCAAAACCCCTCCTCGCATAATTTTTACCTGTTGTTCCGGCTGTGGGGAGTGGTGCTGGCCGGCAACCTGATAGGCACGGCGCTTGCCGCGCTGGCATTCACCCATATGCCCGTTTTTGATGGCGCCACCCGCGATGCGCTCATTGAGCTATCCATGAAGGTGATGAAGAATTCCCCGGCGGAAATGTTTGCCAACGCGGTGGTATCCGGCTGGATTATTGCTTCTATGGTCTGGATGATACCGCACGCCGGCTCAGCTAAAATATGGGTCATCATCATCATGACCTGGCTGATCGCATTCAGTAATCTCACGCATATCGTCGCCGGCGCATCGGAAATTTTTTACCTGGTATTTATCGGCAACATTGCCTGGCAGGACTTCATCTGGCCTTTTGCCCTACCGACGCTGGCTGGCAACATCATCGGCGGCACCTTTATCTTCGCCCTGATGAGCCATGCCCAAATCCGTAACGACATGAGCAAGAAAACCAGTAAGGAAGCGGCAGGCCGGGGCAAGTAACCTCGCGGCGAAAAGAAAAAAACATGACTGACTGCTGACACTTTAAGCAAACGCGCGGTTAAGTGCTTATTATCCGGGTCAAAATGAGTATAATGGCCCGGTCTTACGTCCCCGTAGTTAAACGGATATAACAAGCCCCTCCTAAGGGCTAGTTACTGGTTCGATTCCAGTCGGGGACACCAGAAACGCGCCTCATATCGCAGCAATCACTTTACCTTGCTGATTTTAATGCCAATAGGCGCCTCGCCGTTCGGCAACCACGACCGCCGATTCCGATCTTGCTGGCGATATTCCAAACGACAGTCCGCGCGCCCTATAATTCATCGCGCTACGTACCGAGAGAGGTGGATATGGGTCATGTATATGTTTGGATACAGACGCGTCATACTTCGAGTACAGGCGAGTTTCTCCGGGCCGGAGCAAAGCGGCGGTTTTATCTTTTCTCTCGCAACGCGGTTTTTTTCAGCATATTAAACCGCCGCTAAAACGCAAGCACAGGCGATATAAGCTATCATTTAAAATACAAACCCATTAAATATTAAAAAGTTTTAGATCGAAAAAAACACAAACCGCATTATATTTATAACGATATATGAATAGGCTTTTCCTATCTGCTTTACGCTTTACTCCGCGAGTAGATGCCGGTATGACATCCTTGGATTTTCCGCCTCCCCTTCTTTCCCGCCCAAAATATCCGCGTAAAATATTACCCTGTAGAGAGGCGAATACCTGTTGGCATAAATTTTTCTGTATATATCAGCATAACCACTTCGTTTTATCCTAAAATATCGAGTATGCTAAATAATGTCTTTTTAACTATACAGGATAAAATAAATGACTGACGCGCTGAAAATCTTAAACAATGTTCGTACGCTACGAGCGCAGGCTCGTGAAATCGATTTGGCAACGCTGGAAGAAATGCTGGAAAAACTCACTGCCATCGTTGAAGATCGCCGGGAAGAAGAAACCAAGGTGCAACAAGAACAGGCTGAACGTCTGGCTAAACTGGAAGCCATTCGGGCTAAATTGCTCGAAGACGGCATTGATCCCTCGGAACTATTAGAGAGTGTAAAATCAAAACCGATTAAAGCGAAACGCAGTCCCAGACCAGCTAAATATAAATATACGGACGAAAACGGCAATGAACAAACATGGACGGGTCAAGGACGTACCCCTAAAGTTATCAAAGAAGCGCTTGAGAATGGTAAATCACTCGAATCCTTCGCGCTCTAAGCAAAGCCGCGATATGCATATGCCGCACTTTTTAATGTGGCGTATGCATATCGGATTGTTCTCTTAGAAATAACCGCCCAAAATCATTTAGCAAAGAAACTATCACGCCAATAAAACGCCTAACGCCAATATAATTCTGCACCAATAAAGTGCGAATCAGATCACGGATATTTATTTTGATAAGTGAAATAAATACCGGGTGTTTATTAACAGCGATGATGATCATGAAAAAAACGTATCAAGGGTTATTACTTACTTTTTCTTTATATTCAATTGGCGCCGTAGGCGCTATCCAGGGTCCCATTAACGTAACCGGCGGCATGATAGAAGGTAAGCTGTCCGCAGATAAACAACTGTCTCTATTTCAGGGTATTCCCTATGCGGCGCCGCCTGTCGGTGAATTAAGGTGGAAAAAACCACAACCGGTAAACAAATGGGACGGCATTAAAAAGACCGACGCTTTTGCCGCAGGCTGTATGCAAAAAGTAGTGACGGGCGATAAACTTCCCTGGACATCTGAATTTTTACATCAAGGCCCGATGAGTGAAGACTGCCTGTATCTCAATATCTGGAGCCCCGCGCAATCCAATAAAGATAAACTGCCCGTTATCGTATTCATTCACGGCGGCGGATTTGTTGAAGGCTCGGGGAGCGTGCCGATCTACGATGGCGAGAACCTTGCGCGCAAAAACGTTATTTTTGTAAACATTAATTATCGGTTAGGCGTCTTTGGTTTCCTTGCTCATGAAGCGCTGACGAAAGAATCAGGCAACTCCGGCAACTACGCGCTATTTGATCAAATCGCGGCGCTGCATTGGATAAAAGATAATATAGATAAATTTGGCGGCGACAGTAATAATATTACGATTATGGGGCAATCCGCGGGAGCTAACTCGATTGTTGTTTTAAATGCCTCGCCTTTGGCTCACGGTTTGTATAACAAAGCCATCATGGAAAGCGCCCCTGGCAGCACCATCTCCAACTATGGCATACGTCCGGCAGAGAGCCTGGGTATTCTCCGGGCCGATGCGGAAAGAAAGGTTTCTCAATGGGCTAAATCCGCAGGCTATTCATCCTTAAACGATCTGAGGAATGCGCCGGCTAATCAGCTGGTTGAAAAATACGCCATTAATACGCCAATAAAGGGCGCGGTCATTGATGGCGAATTATTGCCGACGCAGATAGCCGATATTTACCAAAAAAACAGACAGAATGATGTCCCGGTTCTGGCTGGCATGAATAAAGATGAGCGAGGAAGCGAGTCCGATTACGGCAAATGGAATGTAAACGATCTCAATTCTTATGCTAAAAAATACTATGGCGAGCACCTGGATACGTTTCATGCCTTGTACAAGGCTGACGCTGCTCATGATGCTGCCGTCACTCAAAAAAATATTCTCCGGGATGAACGTCTTTACGCAATGAAATGGATGGCGGACCTTAGAATTCATTATGGTCATCAGCCCAATTATTTATACTTTTTCGGCAAAGCGATTCCCTGGCAGGAACATCCAAACTTTGGCGTATTCCATTCAAGTGAACTGCCTTATGTTTTGCACAACCAGTCGAAACTCAATCGGCAATGGGATGGCGTCGATAAATCACTGGAAAACGCGATGTCCTCCTATTGGGTCAATTTCGCAACCAGCGGCAACCCTAATGGCCAAGGTTTACCGGTATGGAAACCTTACAGCCGGAATGAAAAAGCCGTTATCTGCCTGGATAAGGAGATCAAAATGTGTGATTTGCCGGATAAAAACAAAGAAGAGTTAATAGCTGGGAAACGAGAAAATCTATAATATTTTAGAGTAATAAAGACGACATTGAATAACGTTTTTCACTCGCCATCGATTTTTATCGATGGCTACTTTTTGTTCTCCCCCTCAATTTTTATTCGTAAAAAAATTAACAACGCGACGATAATCTTTATAATCGTATCCTCGATAGTGGGTTCAGGTAGTCATCCTGACGGATAGTGACTAGACATGATTTGCATTAGAGGAGCGTTTTTTTGAGACTCACGGTTATATTGATTGTCATTATCTCTCTGCTGACGGGCGTATTTATGTATATGAACGATACCGCGCCGTTACCCTGGTGATATGCGCTTTACTCATCTCCGGCCTCATACTTGCCCCCTTCAGTTAACTACATTCGCCAGATTCCCTACCTGCGCAGGAAATCTGGCCGAAAGGCATTGCTATGCCTTATTACGTAAACGGGAAATCAGCCCCACCGCCAACAACACCACCGAACCGACGATAACGCCAATGACCAGATTAGCCAGATTCGTCATCAGCACGGCGGTCAGGCCACCGAAGCGCGCCTCAAAATCAGTAATCGTATGATGAAGCAGCGGCACGCCATGCACCACAATGCCGCCCCCGACTAAAAACATCGCCAGCGTGCCGACGATAGAGAGGAATTTCATCAGTAACGGCGCCAAGACCAGCAGTCCGGCCCCGACCTTGTTGGCAATCGCAGACGCGCGCTGCTCCAGCCACATACCAAGATCGTCCAGCTTAACGATACCGGCCACAATGCCGTACACGCCAACGGTCACCAGAAGCGCAATGCCCGACAGCACTACAACCTGATTAAGCAGCGGCGCATCGGACACAATGCCCAGCGTAATGGCGACGATCTCGGCCGAGAGGATAAAGTCAGTGCGGATCGCTCCCTTGACCTTGTCGTTCTCGTAAGCGGACGTATCAGCCTGAGCCGCCGCCAGTAACCGCTGCTGCCGGGCCTCCGGCGTTTTTTCCTCTTTACCGTGGCGCAGCGTATGCACCACTTTCTCTACCCCTTCGTAACACAAATAAGCGCCGCCAATCATCAGCAAAGGGGTAATGGCCCAGGGAGCGAATGCGCTGATCAGCAATGCCACCGGGACTAAAAACACCTTATTGAGCAAAGAACCTTTTGCGACGCGCCAAACCACCGGTAATTCGCGGTTTGCCTTTACGCCGCTCACTTGCTGGGCATTCAGAGACAGGTCATCCCCTAATACACCGGCCGTCTTTTTAACAGCCATTTTCCCCATGATGGAAATATCGTCCAGCAACGTGGCGATATCATCCAAAAGCGTCAATAAACTCGCTCCAGCCAAAGTGTTTTCCTCATTCGTCCATATTTTAATAGGTTAAGGGCAAAGATAAGCCCGCAGGTGCAAAATCATCATAGACGGAATCCTCGCGGATTCCCATTCGCGCCTTACCGGCCTCTTGTGGCGGTCATTAGCGGGATGATTTTTTGCGTCCGCCGTTTAAAAGCGCGACGACACACGCCGGATAAAACCCCAAGATAACAAATAAAAATCAATTAGTTAAAAAGACAAATACGCGACTGAACCGCCAGCAAGGGAAATCCGGCTAACAAGCGCGGCATGGATAAAATATCGATTATTGGTTAGCCGAAAAGTGTTTATAAAAACGCCAAAATTTAACCTAACCAACTAATAAGTAGTGAATTTTTATTATGCCAAAAAAAATGTTAACCTTAACAGTGGATAAATAATCTCCACTGGAGTAAGGATAAGGTTTGCCTATATCGACAAAAAATACTTCAACCTGGCTGCACCTGGGTGCAGGCGCATTTTTCCGGGCTCACCAAGCCTGGTATCTTAATCAGTTGCGACGACAGGGTGACGACCACTGGCATATGGCGTTATCCAACATCCGCAATAGCTCCACGCAAAAAACGCTGCAACAGCTCAAATCTCAAAACGGCCGCTATACACTTGAAACGATCTCTCCTGAAGGGGAACGCAACTATGAAACCATAGATGCGGTGGATCAAATCCTGCTATGGGATAGTCGTCTCGCTTCAACCGTCGCCGTCGGGGCCGCCCCAGACACTGAAATTATTTCTTTCACCGTTACCGAAGGTGGATATTTCCTGGATGACGATGGTCATCTCGACGTATCTCACCCCGCCATCAAGGCCGACCTTCTCGATGAAGGTGAAATAAATACTTTATACGGAGCGCTGACGCTGATCCTGACCGCTCGCCAGCAGCAAAAAAACGGCCCGGTCACGCTACTCTGCTGCGATAACCTGAGTCAGAACGGCGACAGTTTTTCCCAGGGGATGCGTGAGTTTCTGGCCGCCAAACAACGTTCCGATCTGATTGACTGGATGAAGGAGCACACCAGCGCGCCGAACAGCATGGTCGACCGCATCACGCCGAAATTCGATGATGCGCTCTATGAACGTCTGGAACGGCAAGGGATTACCGGTGATGCCGCGCCATTGTCCTGCGAAAGTTTTGCCCGCTGGGTGATTGAAGATCGCTTTGCCGGTAAACGTCCCGCGCTGGAGCAGGTTGGCGTCGAGTTTGTCGACGACGTGACGCCGGTCGAAGAGGCCAAAATTCGTCTGCTCAATGCCAGCCACAGCGGTATCGCCTGGGCCGGCGCCTTGCAGGGCAAACGCTATATCGATGAAAGCCTTTCCCAACAGGTAACCGACTGGATCCGCGATTACGTTCTGCAAGACGTCGGTTTTGCACTGCAACAGCGCGCTATCGATCTCGATCTGCCGGCCGAATGCGATAGCGTCCTCGCCCGGTTCGGCAATCGTTGGGTTCGCGATACGGTCGCGCGCGTATCATCCGATAGCATCGCCAAGCTGCATGGTTTTATCGTTCCGACCCTGAAGGATTGTTACCGTCAGGGGAAAGTGCCGCGGGCGACATTACGTTTACCCGCGCTGTTTTTTCTCTTTATGCAGCAGTACCACAAGAACGCGCTGCCGTTCAGCTACGACGATCGCGCGATTGACAGCATTGATGCGGCAAGTATTTTCACCGCGGACGATCCGCTGACCGCATTTGCCAATCAGTCCGCATTATTCGGCATGGTTCGTCGCCAGGAGGGGTTCGCCGGCCATCTGCGCGCCGCCGTTGACGAGGTTCAGACGATCCTCCATGCATTACCTAAGGGGAAATGACATGAAAAAACACTTACTGATTGTGTCGGGGACATTTGTCGCCGCAGCATTATCGATACTGGCGCTGTATCATTGGTCGATTGCGCTGGGTACGCTGGCGGCGTGGGTGACTACCGGTTCTTTCTTTTTGCAGGTGGTTCACATTATTCGCAACAAAGATACCACCGGTATTTCATTGGGCATGTATGCCGCGTTGTTCTTCGGTGTTTCCTGCTGGACCGCTTACGGTTTTAAAGTACAGGATGTGCCGGTAATGACGGCGAATGGCATCACGACGCTACTGGCTCTGGTGGTTATGGGGTTAAAAATCTATAACGAACGTGAAATAAAACCGCGTAAACGCCGCAAGGTAAAAACCGCGCCTTTAACCTCGCCGCAAAATCGCCTGTCTGTGGCCGGGGTACTGAAAAGCAAGCAAGTCTGAACGAATAGAACCGCGCGCTTTTACCCCATCAAAGACGGAAAAGCGATATTCATCAACCACTCGCCTACGGCGGGTGGTTGAATTTAACGGCCGGGCGACAGGGCGAGTCATAGCAAACCGCATCAATCGTCTTGCGTTCTTTTAACGGACCGCGCCATATACCGGAAATTGCGCGCACAGCGTCAGCGCCGCGTCACGAACGCGGATTTGTACCGCTTCATCCTGCGGATCATCGAGCAGATCGGCGATCAAGTCAGCCAGCAGTCGCGATTCTTTTTCGCCGAATCCCCGCGTGGTAATCGCCGGCGTGCCGATGCGGATACCGCTGGTCACGGTCGCCTTGCGCGTATCCCCGGGAATGGCGTTTTTATTGAGCGTGATATGCGCCTGCTCCAGCAGCGCTTCCGCCGCTTTGCCGCTGATGCCTTTACTATTCAGATCCACTAAAAACATATGGCAGTCCGTACCACCGGAAATAATGCGCAGTCCGCGCTGGTCAAGCACCTGCGCCATCGCGCGGGCATTCGCGATGACCTGTCGCTGATAGCGTTTGAAACTGTCCGTCGCCGCCTCACGAAAAGCAACCGCTTTGGCGGCGATAATATGCATCAGCGGGCCGCCCTGATAAAGCGGGAACAGCGTTTTATCCACTGCGGCGCCAAACTCTTTTTTAGCCAGAATCAGTCCTCCGCGCGGGCCGCGCAGCGTTTTATGCGTTGTCGAGGTGACAAAATCGGCGATCCCTACCGGCGACGGATAAACGCCTGCGGCCACCAGCCCGGCGTAGTGCGCCATATCAACCATCAAATAGGCGCCGATATCGTCACAAATACGGCGGAAACGGGCGAAATCGATAGTGCGCGAGTAGGCGGACGCGCCGGCGATAATCAGCTTTGGCCGGTGTTCTTTTGCCAATCGCTCTACCTCCTGATAATCAATTTCGGCGCTTTGCGGCGCCAGCCCATAAGAAAAAGCGCGATATATCCGACCGGAAAAGTTTACGCCGGCGCCATGGGTCAAATGACCGCCATCGGACAACGCCATGCCGAGGATGGTATCGCCGGGATTCAGCACCGTGAGAAACACCGCCTGGTTGGCTTGAGAACCGGAGTGAGGCTGAACATTGGCATATTCGGCATTAAACAGCGACTTTGCGCGCTCAATCGCCAGCGTTTCAACTTCATCGACGACATGACAGCCGCCATAATAACGTCGGCCGGGATAACCTTCCGCGTACTTATTGGTCAGTACCGATCCCTGAGCCGCCAACACGGCCGGACTAACGTAGTTCTCTGATGCGATAAGCTCTATATTATTTTCCTGTCTTGCCAGCTCACGGGTCAGCAAAGGCGCGATATCAGGGTCGATAGTTGAAAGTTCCATGCGTTTTTCCATTAAAATCTCATGCTCCATAACGAGCGGCGACACCGCGAACCGCGGCAAACGACGCCGGCTGGATTATGGTATAATTAATTGATATTTAAATGATTACATCATCTTTTTTTCGCCGTTGGCGTAGGAGAAAATGTACATCTAAAGCTTGCCCGACGATATGAACAGTTGGGTGCGATATGAGGCAGAACAGATGGAAGAACAGACGTGCCGCTACCGATGGATAGCCGAAAGGATCAAACAGGCGATAGTCGACGGAACATTATCGCCGGGTCAACGGCTCCCTTCGGTCAGAAAGCTGGCGGCACAATATGGCGCAAGCGTCACGACTACGCTAAAGGCGTTGCGCACCCTTGAGGACGAACACTACGCTCAGGCCCGCCCTCAATCCGGTTTTTATGTTTGCCGGCCCGATAATGCGCCGCCCGCGCCGCTGCGACCGGTGACGATTACACCGCTGGATCCGCAAACCGAATTGCATCTGGCGATGGTCGGCAGCGATTGTCGCGTGCGGCTGGATCTGGCTAACGGCGACAGCAGCCTTTATCCCATCCGCAAGATCAGCCTGCTGATGCGCCAGTTCAGCTACCGTCAGCCACAGTTGCTGGGTCACCCGGTCAAGGGAACCGGCTACCCGCCGTTGCAGGCGGAAATTGCCCGCCGGGCGCTGGACTACGGTTGTAACCTGAAGGCTGATGAGATCATTGTCACCAACGGCTGCCTTGAGGCGTTGTCGCTGGCGTTACGCGCGGTGACCAAACCTGGCGATAGCGTGGCGGTGGACTCGCCCTGTTATTTCGTCCTGCTGCAAATGCTGCGTAATCTGGGGCTGCGGGTGGTGGAAGTCGAACAGGACGACAGCGGTACAACCGATGCCAGGCAGTTGGCCGCCCTCTTCCGCCAACAGGTGGTAAAAGCCTGGGTCGCGCTCGCCAACGTCAACAATCCGGTCGGCGGCATTATCTCCGACGAGAGAAAAGCCTGTCTCACGCAACTGGCGGATGAGCACGGCGTCGCCATTATCGAGGATGACACCTTCGGCGATACCGCGTTCGGCGCCGTACGCCCTTTCCCGCTGCGCGCGTTCAGCCCGAATGTCATACTGTGCAGCGGTTTTTCCAAAACGGTGGCGCCGGGGATCCGACTCGGCTGGCTGAGCGGCGGGAAATGGAATCGAAAAATAGCCTCGCTGAAATACACCTCCACCATGGGCACCACCATGCTGCCGCAAACGGCTGTCGCAGAGTTTCTGAAAACCGGTGGTTACGACGCTCACCTGCGCCGACTACGACGCGAGCTGGCACGCCAAATCACGCTGCTGCGCAACGGGGTGTTAAATCACTTTCCGCCCGGTACGCGGGTTTCAAAACCGCAGGGAGGATATGTCTTATGGGTCGAACTGCCGCCGAACTGCGCGCCGACACACGAACTGTTTATCAAAGCGCGCGCGCAAGGCATCGGCATTGCGCCCGGCTACCTTTTCTCAACCGATCGGCGTTACGATCGCTGCCTGCGGCTTAATGCCGGATTTGGTTGGAGCGAGGAGGTCGATCAGGCGCTGCGACACCTGGCTCAATGGTGTCAGGCGGCTTAATACGCAGTGCTCTGAGGGATAGTTATTGCGCGCCTGGCGTTCCGGCGGCGCGGAATAGCTGTTTCAGATTATCACGCATCGGGAAGTTAAGATTAATATCGCTGCCGGGAAGCGGTTGTTTAAACCAGCGCGCATAAATCGCTTCTATCTCATTGTCGGCGTAAATCTGCCGCAGCGCGTCGTTAACCGCATCGATAAACCCCTCGTCGCCATGACGCATCATCAAACCATACTCGGTTTCGCCATACACCGGCTCGCTGGAAATCATATACGCTTGCGGATTGGGCGCGCGGGCGACCATCGCATGCAGCAATACATCATCCATGGCATAGGCAAAGACTTTTTCCTGCGCAACCATGTCGAAGGCTTTCTGCAAAGTATCCGTGGAAACGATGGAAAGATTCAGCTTCTTTTCCCGGTTGACCTGATTGATCTGAGCAACATTGTTCGTTCCCAGCACAATACTGACGCTTCGGCCACGTAAGTCCGCCAGCGTGTTCAGGTGATTTTTCCGCAGGGAAACATAGCGGGTGTCCACCATAAAATGACTGATGGAAAACGCCACATTACGCCGCCGTTCCGTCGTATTGGTGGTGGTGTCGCATTCGATATCTATCGCGCCGTTAGTAAGCAGCCGCACCCGGTTGGAAGGCGTGCGAAACACGTATTCAATATTGATTTTTTCCAACCCGAGCCGGATGCGGAGAGCATCGACGATGCGTTTGCACAAATCGATGGAATAACCGTTAACCTCGCCCGTCGGGCCAATATACGAAAATGGCAGAGAATCGCCATAGCCTATCTTTATCGTCTTGGTTTGCCGGATCCGCTCCAGCGTGGGGATGATATTGGCGGCCCAGGACGCATGGCTTTCCATGACCGTAACGATAAACAAGACAATAAGAAAATGACGTAAGCGTTTACCGTATCCGCACATCGATCATCTCTCCTTTAATCAAGGTAGTCTTGCGGCTGCGCCAGAAACGCCTTAAGGGTCTGAGGCATAGGAAAGCGAAGATTAACGCCGTCCGGCGGAATAGGAGAAAGAAACCATTTATCATAAATGGCGTTTATTTCTCCCTGAGTAAAAATAGTCCGCAGTTCCTCGTTAACAACCTTCTTGTAGACCAGATCGCCGGGCGGCATCAGGATGCCATAGGGCTCAGGCCGACTTAAGTAATCTTCCGACAGCACAAAATCGGACGGCGTGGGAGCGATCGCCACCCGCCCCGCCAGCAGAATATCATCCATCACAAAGGCCGATACGCTACCATTCTCCACCAGATCAAAGGCGTCTTTATTTGTTTTTTTCAATACAATGGAGATATTGAGCTTTTTGTGCCTATTCACGGCATGCAACTGTTCAAGATTGACCGAGCCGCTGCTCGCTGAAACGCTGCGCCCGGCTAAATCCTCAATGCGTCTGATGCCGTTACGCTTCAGTGAGACAAAACGGGTCGACGAGACGAAATGGGGATAGGCGTATTCCGCCATTTTGCGCCTTTCGCGATTATTGGTCGTTGCGGCGCATTCCAGATCGATCCCGCGATGCCGGATCAGGGGAAAACGCGTCGCCGTGGTCACCGGGACAAACAAAATCTGTATATCATCCTGCTTCAGATACCTTTTTATTCCTTCGACGATGCGCAGGCAGAGATCGATCGAATAGCCGACAATCTGGTCGTCGGCCCGGTAGGAAAAAGGCGGTTCATCCAGCCGGTGGCCTATTTTTATCGTTTTGCTCTGGGCGATCCGCGTCAACGTATTATCCATCGGCTCGACGGCTGCGGCCTGTTGCAGCGGCAATAACAGCACCATGGCCATCGTTACCTGTC
Source organism: Brenneria sp. g21c3 (assembly GCF_040240345.1). Taxonomy (NCBI): domain Bacteria; kingdom Pseudomonadati; phylum Pseudomonadota; class Gammaproteobacteria; order Enterobacterales; family Pectobacteriaceae; genus Brenneria; species Brenneria sp. g21c3. Next base: position 15,944 of record NZ_JBEIAB010000026.1, read on the forward strand.
GACATGACCCATGGAAAATACGTGCGGTCAGCCGATAGGCCATCTGTGCATATCTGTTTAGCAGAACCTGAGAGCCGTTCAGTAAATACCGCATAGTTTCAACCTATTATCGCCGTTACCGGTCGCGCTTCACCTATTCGGTGACCCTGTGCATATTCACACCCTACATGACGCAACAGCGTCAATTGCCGCTCGGTTTCCACGCCTTCGGCGATGCATTCCATCCCCAGTTCATTAACCAGACCAATGATGCTGCGAACAATAACGCGTTTCGATTCACTCTCCTCCATGCCGGCGACCAGCCCTTTATCCAGCTTGACCCGGCTAAAGGGAAAATCGGCCAGACAATCCAGCGATGAATAGCCCGTACCCAAATCATCCAGCGCTATCGCGATGCCCATGGATTGTATTTGCTGTAATACCGGCAGCGCGTCCTGACGATCCAGCAAAATGGATTCCGTTATCTCGATCTCGATGCGCGAAGCCGGCAGCCCGCTGTGCGCCAGCGCCCGGGCCAGGATCTCCGTTAATCCGCGATGGTGAACCTGAATCCCCGATATATTTACGGAAACGCACTGATGGTCGGAAAAATGCGTCATGGCGTCATGGCATGCCTGTTGGATAACCCACTCGCCCAGTTTAACAATCAGTCCGGTTTTCTCCGCCAGCGCGATAAATACATCCGGCATCAGCAATTGTCGGGAATCATGGCGCCAGCGAACCAGCGCTTCATAGCCAATAATGGTATTGTCCGAAAGGCGCATCAGCGGTTGATAATAAAGCTCGAACTCCTTGCGCGACATGGCGCCTTCAATATCCAGCTCCTTAATATCCTGAACCGAACTCGGCATCGCCATGCCATATTCAAAATAGTGAAAGTTATTCCGGCCGGCGTTTTTAGCCGCATAAAGCGCCACGTCCGCATTCTTCATCAGAATTGGCGAGGTCTCGCCATGCAGCGGCGCGCTGGCGATGCCGATGCTGATCCCCACGCAAAACTCGTGTCCCTGACAGTAAAACGGTACGGATATCGACGAGATTATCTTCTCCGCGAGTTGTCGCGCTTCCTGTATCGGTTTTTCCTTAACATGCTGAATCAGCGCAAATTCATCGCCCCCCAGCCGGGCGACCACATCGTCATTGCCGACCAACAGGGAGATCCGTTCGCTGACGTTAATCAGCAGGGAGTCCCCCACCGGATGGCCGTAGGTATCATTGACCTTTTTGAAATAGTCGAGGTCGAGCAACATCAGATTAAAACGCGCTTTTTTCGGCTTCAGCCGGGCGATGGCGTTTTCCAACGCGCCGCTGAAAAAAGTACGGTTGGGCAGGCCGGTCAGTTGGTCATGGTGGGCCATGTATTCCATTTTCTGCGCGGTGTCTTTGATTTGCTGTAGATGTTCCCGTTCCACCATCGCCTGCCGCAGTTTTTCGATGGCGACCGCCAGATGGCCGATTTCATCATCTCTTTGCAGCATCGGCGTCACATTCGCGGTATCGCCGTGAGCAATGCGCGTCAGAGCCTGAATCAGGGTCGGTACGGAATGAAAAAACTGCCTCATCAGCAGGCTGATAATCAGCCCCGTCGCCACCAGTACAATCCATAGTCCGATAAGCGAGTTGCGCAGCAAGGTATTATGAATGCGGTAAAGATCCGGCTTCTCGCCGACGCTGCTTACCAATGCGCCCAACAACTTTCCCGATGGCGCCACAATGGGGAGCACGCTGGCGAAATAGGTTTTGCCGTCAATCGAGACAAAGCCGGAGAGCATGGTTCTCAAGCTGTCGGGCGTTACCGGTTTGCGATCCTCCAGCGCCAGAATGTCGCCGCCTTCGCCGTCGCTTGCATCCGTGACGCTGACAAACCCCTCTTTTGCACGATATTGGAACAGCCAGACAGGGTTATTCGTCTGCATGGCCGCCAGAGAAAGCACATCGACGGGATTGAATCCCGTTTGCAGAATGGATTCGTCATCGCCCAGAAAGCTTTCCGCCACCATGCTCGTGATCTGCCCGGATTCATCCATACGGGCAACCACCGACGTATATATACTGCGGACGATATAGCTCATGATGTGGGCGTTAGTGTCGGCCTGACGTCGCCACTGCTCCTGCGAGCTTTTATCGACAATAAACCAGCCCGCCGCCGCCCCGACGCCATATGAAACAATAATACCGATGAGCAGAAATAGCGTGACGCGCCCTAAAATCGAACGGTGCCAACGTTGCCGACGATACGGGGAAGCGCCGCATTCCTCATCCGGTATGTTTTCATTAAATTCATCAGTTACTCTGGTCCGGGGTATCATCAGCCAAAACTCTTCATCCGTTACAAATGTTTAGGTAGTTAAGAGTAAAATAGATTGCCGTTAAAAAATAAAAAGAGCATGTACGGTCAAAGAAGAAAATTTTGGAACGCTTTCATCTATTATTGATAGGTGGAAGGACTATTCTTATATCCTTCTCTTCGTTGTTCGCGTTATTTAATTTACTAAATGGTTTTACCTATCTCTGGTTTTGAATAGCCGCAATAAGCGCATTCAAATCCGCGTCCGACAGATACCCCGAATTCCTTAGCCGGCTAAGCGACAGGGCTAACGCGGCAAATGCCGTCGTTACCGCAGGTCAATAACTGGCCGGTCGATTCGCTCCCGACGAATTCGTCATTCGGTTGCCGTGCTACGAGGCCATTATAATCCCATGTCAGCGCTGGCGTTGTTCAAAATGTAGCGTTTTGTCCCGCACCTCGAAATAGGGACTTAACAACAAATGAAGCGAATATAATGATGCCCATCTTCTCTCCCTGTTTATACCATCAAAATAAAGGTCTACAACACACTATTTGAAAGAAGTTATTGTTATGGCAGAAAGAAAGTCTTTCGCATTAAGGCGACGTGTTAATATATTTACAATACTAGATTGAATTAAAATAATATATAAACAAATTAAAACAAGATGAACTATTATTCCTGTTTAATAAAACGGATGTTTTATGAACATAATCAAATCCACAAACACACATATCGTGCGTAGCTTGACAGACAAAGCCAGTTACGTTTGCGAACCTCGCTTGTCATTGATCTATCTGAATAATAATTTATGTTGCCGCACTCTCCCCATTACGTAACATGATCCGAAGTCAATTGCGACATAGCCGGAAAACCCTGCTTTTCCTCAGACTACCACACAACTACAGGCGTTGTATCAGTATTATCCCCCCCTATCCTTTTCTCATCGCCGCGCCGTTGGCGTTCTGCGATGGCCAGTCCGACTTTTTGGGGACACGGCATGTTGCAATCAAAACAGCGCAAGGTGATTTATTGGTGCAGCTATTTATTATCACGCTTGTTCAGTTTTTACCTCATTCGCCCGCTTACAGTCAATGCGTCAGTTTACCTACCGTCTTTCACTGGCGAAATATCGCTCAGATAGCGGAAATAGGGAGATGAAGATGAGATCAGACATCCGTTCAGGCCCCGCGCGCAGCCTGAACGGTATTTGCCGAACGCTTACTTCAACAGCCTGACTTTGCAGTTCTTGCCTTTGATTTTGCCCTGCTGTAGCTGTTTCAACGCCCGTTTTGCACTGGCTTTACGAATAGCGACATAGGCATGAAGCGGGAACATATCAATTTTGCCGACTTCCGCCGCCGTTAACCCCGCATCGCCGGTTAACGCGCCGAGAATATCGCCCGGACGAATTTTGGCTTTACGACCACCGTCGATACACAGCGTCATCATTTCCGGTTCCAGCGTCGTCGCTTCACTGCGGCTAACCGCTGTCGCCGGCGTCCAGTCAATGCGCATGCCCAGATAATCTTCTATCAGATGCGCGCGGCTCATTTCCTGCGGCGTACACAGGCTGACGGCAAGTCCCTCCATGCCCGCGCGACCGGTACGGCCAATACGATGAACATGCACCTCTGGGTCAAAAGCCAGTTCAAAATTCACCACCAGGGCCAGATCTTTAATATCCAATCCCCGGGCCGCCACATCCGTCGCCACCAACACTCGGCAACTATGGTTGGCGAAGCGCACCAGAACCTGATCGCGCTCGCGCTGCTCCAGATCGCCGTGCAGCGCCAGCACGCTGATGCCGCGCGCATCCAACGCCTCGAAGACACTCTGGCAATCCCGTTTCGTGTTACAGAACACCACGCAAGACGCCGGCTGATAGTCACCTAACAGGGAAATCAACAGCGGAAGGCGCTGTTCCTTGCCGACCTCATAAAAACGCTGTTCGATCGCAGGCTCATCGCCGTCATCGGCGACGTCGACATTTAATGGCTGGCGTTGTACCCGCGCGCTGATTTGCTCAATTTCCGCCGGATAGGTCGCGGAAAACAGCAGCGTCTGACGCTGAGCCGGGGTATAGCCGATCACATCGTCAATCGCGTCGCTGAATCCCATATCCAGCATACGATCGGCTTCATCCAGCACCAACACCTTCAGAGAGGCCAGCGCTAACGATTTTCTGCGCAGATGATCCTGAATGCGCCCCGGCGTTCCGACAACAATATGCGGCGCGTGAACCAGGGAATCGATCTGATGTCCCATCGGCTGGCCGCCGCACAGGGTCAGGATCTTGATATTCTGCGTAAATCGAGCCAGACGGCGTAGCTCTTTGCTCACCTGATCGGCCAGTTCCCGCGTCGGACACAGCACCAGCGCCTGGGTAGTAAACTCCCCGACGGCAATATGATTCAGCAGACCGATGCCGAACGCGGCCGTTTTACCACTGCCGGTTTTCGCTTTGGCGCGAACATCGGCGCCGCTCAGGATGGCGGGCAGCGTCGCCGCCTGCACCGGCGTCATGGCGCTATAGCCCAGTTCGCTCAGGTTGGATAACTGCTCAGCCGGCAGCGCGAGGGAAGAAAAAGAGGTTGTACTCACAATGATTACTCTTATTACCAAAGGCGACATCAGAAAGGCGACGCCAGTTCAACGAACCGACGCGTGATTTGCGGCAATGATAACAGAGAAGATCGCTATTGCCCGATTTACATGGCGATTGGCGGTTAAAATATCGAGGAGAAGCCGCTTCCGGCTCAGAATCGCGATAAAACGGCGCGGCGAGACTCGCCAGAACAGACCGACCTCGCGCATGATAATCAGCAGAGGCTGATTGTCGCCGGATGACGCCTGCATACGTCCAACGCTTTTTAATGCTATTTCTGCAAATATAGTGCCGATGACCACTTGAATTAGGCCCCTGACTCAGCGTAGATTGAGCGCCGATCCCGTCATAACTGGTGTGAGCCCTGGTGATGACAGTGGGGAAATGTTTATCCGATGGTGGAATGCCACGACAAAATATTTCCCTTTCATAATAAAACGCACAATCGGGATCGTTGCTGGCGTGTTTTCTTCTGGAGAATATATCGGTGAAGTATTTTTTTATGGGCATCTCATTCTGTCTGGTTGTTTGGATGAGCGCCTTTATGTTGATGTTGGAATAACCAATCACTGCCTGACAGGGACAAAATAAAACGACGGCAAGTGTATAAATGCACACATAAGCGGAAGTCGTGCAACAAATGACAAACTAGCCGACTCAGGCGTCGTAAACGGGTTGAGAGCAATCTTTCAGCCCGTTTTTTCATTAGCGCGGTTTTCACGCTTTATGCCCCGCTACCTCAGCGCAGCGACATAACCGCCACGCCCCCCAATGCAAGCCACGGACCAAACGCCAGCGATTGCGCGAGGCTTTCATGGCGAAAAGCTCGCCATAACAAGGTGACGACCAACCCGCTCAGCGCCGCAATCAGCACCAGCTCGGGCAACGCGCGCCACCCCAACCAACCGCCCAGCGCGGCCAGCAATTTAAAATCGCCGTAACCGAGCGCGTCTTTTCCACTCAGCAATCTGAATAGCCAATACAGCAGCCAAAGCGACAGATAGCCGACTATCGCTCCGATAACGGCATCGTCCAGCGGCGTAAAGGTGGCAAACAGGTTAAACAGCAGCCCCAGCCACAACAGCGGCAACGTCAGACCATCCGGCAATAGCCGCGTATTGATGTCAATGGCGGCCAACGCCAGCAGAAAAGACCATAGAATCAGCGCGCCCCACAGTGCCGCGCCCGGCGGCCACAGCATGCCCGCAGACAGATAGGCCAGCATGGTAACCAGTTCAACCAGCGGATATTGCCGGGAAATCGGTTGCCGGCAGCAACGCGATCGTCCGCGTAACCAGAGCCAACTCACTACGGGCAGATTGTCTTTTATGGCGATCGGTCGCCCGCAGCGCGGGCAGCCTGAAGACGGCCGGCACAAATTGAAGACCGGTTCATCCCCGAACGCCGGCCGCATCCGTGCTTCATCCCGCCAACGGCGCGCCAGCATGATCGGCAGACGAAAAATAACCACATTCAGAAAACTGCCGGCCATCAGGCCGCTCAATGCCAATAGACCCAGCCACCCTTGCGGCGTTCTTTCAGCTAACGTCGTCAACCACTCCATGTCAGGCTCCGGCAATCAATACAGACATCACAAGCGGCATGCTTGCATAGTCGGTATCAGGCGCCAACGGGTTTAGCCGGCGTTATGCGGAAAGTGCGCGGCTGTACGCGGTTATCATGAAAAGAGGACGAAAAACGCTTGAAAGGACAACCCCGGCCGACAGACCGGGGTAGACGTTAGCGACAGACTATTTTGATGAAGGCAATAGTCCATCAGCCCGGAACATCGCCTTGATGCCGCGCACGGCCTGGCGGATACGATCCTGATTTTCAATCAGCGCGAAGCGTACATGCGTATCGCCATAGTCGCCGAACCCGATCCCCGGCGATACGCACACCTTCGCATCAGCCAGCAGACGCTTGGCGAACTCCAGCGAGCCTAAATGCGCATAGGCCTCTGGAATTTTCGCCCAGACATACATCGAGGCTTTGGGCTCGTCCACCATCCAGCCGGCTTCATGCAGGCCGCGCACCAGCACATTGCGCCGCTGGCGATACTGCTCGGCGATATCCAGCACGCACTGCTGGTCGCCTTCCAGCGCCGCGATCGCCGCGACCTGAAGCGGGGTAAAGGTGCCGTAATCGTGATAGCTCTTGATCCGCGTCAGGGCGTTGACCAGTTCCTGATTTCCCACCATGAACCCGATGCGCCAGCCGGCCATATTGTAGCTTTTCGACAGGGTGAAAAACTCGACCGCAATATCCTTGGCGCCGGGCACCTGCATAATCGACGGCGCTTTCCAGCCGTCATAAACAATATCGGCATAAGCCAGATCGTGAACCACCAGCACGCCGTACTGCTTCGCCAACGCGACAACCCGCTCGAAGAAATCCAGTTCGACGCACTGCGCCGTCGGGTTGGAGGGAAAACCCAGGATCATCATTTTCGGTTTAGGGATACTTTCGCGGATCGCCCGTTCCAGTTCATTGAAAAAATCCACCCCCTCAACCAGCGGCACCGAGCGCACCTGCGCCCCGGCGATAACCGCGCCATAAATATGAATCGGGTAGCTTGGGTTCGGCACCAGCACGGTATCGCCGTGATCCAGCGTCGCCAGCATCAGATGCGCCAGCCCCTCTTTGGAACCGATGGTCACGATGGCTTCGCTTTCCGGATCGATCTCCACCTGATAGCGATCGGCATACCAGCGCGAAATCGCCCGGCGCAGACGCGGGATCCCTCTGGACGTCGAGTAGCCGTGGGTATCCTCCCGTTGAGCAACCGTACAGAGCTTTTCCACGATATGCGGCGGCGTCGGGCCGTCGGGGTTGCCCATGCTGAAATCGATAATGTCTTCGCCGCGCCGGCGGGCGGCCATTTTCAACTCGGAGGTAATATTGAATACATAAGGGGGAAGACGATCAATGCGCGTAAAACGGCGCGGAGAATGGGAATCAGCCATAATATCCTCGAAGTAACGTGAGCGCCCGGACCGTCCGAGCGACGCTGGAACCCGACTTGCGAGCCCGTCGTTTAAGCTATCCCAGTTCGAATAATCTGTCGAGCGGCGCCTGATAAATTTTTTCCGCCGCGCGGGTGGCGATTCAGATAACTCCGTCACATTTTACGATATCCGCCGGAGTCCGATAACTGGCTGCTCCGCCCGCTCAGCGCGGGTCGACGCCGCGCAATCCAAGGGCGTAACGATGACCGTTCACGCATTTTCGCCAGATCGCCCTGTCGCGTATAACCAACGGTTTTTGCTCCTATTTTAACCTTATTCCGCCGTTTATCCTGCTGCTGACGATATGTTACCGAAAGTTAATTCATAGCAACAATTACGCTTTTTTTGTGTTAACTAATCTAATTTTTAGATTGATTTCTGGCTAAAAATTCCGTTTTTAATCTCTTTACCGGCGGAATAGGATATTTTTCACCCTACATCGTCGCGGGTAAATTGAGATGACCGACTTATACCTATCCACCGAATTCGCCATGCCGCCGCATCGTCGCGGGACGGCAAGCCGCGCGTTACCCGCAGCCTGCCAGCAGCAGTTCGGCCAGCGCCTGGGTGGCGATGCCGGCGCGCTCCCGGCTGGCGTAACTCAGGCACAGCGGGATCTGGCGCGAAGCGCCGCTTTGCAGCGGCAACACCGCCAGATGCCCCTGCTCCAGTTCGGTTGCAATCAAATGGCGAGGCAGCCAGCCATAACACAAACCGCTGTTCACCGCGCTGATGGCCGCCTCCACCGTATTCACCCGCCATTGGCGGCCGCTCATCGCCGAGGTATGAAGCGCGGCCGGGCTGTTATCGTGATGCTGGATGAACACCACCGGGTAACGCGACAGCGTAGCCTGCGTCAGGCTGGTTCCCCGCTGATGCAGCGCATGCGCATGATGGGCGACGGCTACCAGCTCGACGTCGAACATTTTTCGGGCATTGCGGCTGGTGATATCCCACATACTGATGGCCAGATCGTAAGCCAGCGTCGCCGGATCGGGCGCCGCCTGACGCACCAGTTCCCGCAGATCTATCTGTACCGTCGGATATTGCTGCTGAAAGGCGCTCAACGCCTTAAACAGCAACGGACGCGGGAAGATACAGTCCACCAGCAGCCGCACCTGCGCTTCGTGTCCCGTCCGCAGCGAACGGCCGCGCACTTCCAGCAGGACCATATCCTCGATCAGCGGCGTGGCATCCGCCAGCAGCGTGCGTCCGGCCTCGGTCAGCCGCGCCTTGCGGCCGTCAATCCGCAACAACGCCACCCCCAGCCGCTCCTGCAAACGATTAATCGCATAGCTCACCGAAGATTGGCTGCGGTTGAGCTGTTGCGCCGCCCTGGCGAAACTGCCGGATTCGACTACGGTACGCAGTACCGCCCATTGTTCAAGCGTGGTTTGCGGCATTGGCATTATCGGATCTCCTGTTGGCTATCAACGACTGACCCGCGGATTCATTTATCCCGTTATCCCTATTTTATTGCGAAGCTGGGAGCAAATCATGCCGACGGACGCGCAAGTTTCGGCATTGGCCTGCCCGCAACGTCCTGAAGCAGAGAAAGTACAGCACGTCATGGCGTTTAAACGCTTAACGAACCAGACGCATCGCGTCTTAAAAATAAAAGGATACAGCCTATGAACGGTAAGTATCGCGCAGTACAGGCGACAGGCAACGGCGTACTTGAACTGGTCGAACGCCCGTTGCCGACCCCGGCCGCCGGCGAGGTATTGCTCGCCGTCGAAGCCTGCGGCATCTGCCATACCGACGCCTTTACGGTGGATTATGGTTTTGCCGGTTTAACCTACCCCCGAGTGCCGGGGCATGAGGTTATCGGCCGGATTACGCAATGCGGTGAAGGTATCGACCCGCGCTGGCGCGTCGGTCAGCGCGTCGGCGTCGGTTATCTCGCCGGCCGCTGCGGACAGTGCGCATCCTGCCGGCGCGGCGACTTTATCAACTGCGCCAATCAGCAAGTCACCGGCGTTCATCGCGACGGCGGATACGCCGAAGCCATGCTCGCCAACCAACACGGTCTTATCGCCATTCCCGACGATCTGGACTCGGTCAGCGCGGCCCCGCTGCTGTGCGCGGGCATCACCACCTTCAACGCGCTGCGCAAGTCGGGCGTGAAAGCGGGTCAGACCGCGGCGATCCAGGGGATCGGCGGCCTGGGTCATCTTGGCATCCAATATGCGCGCGGCATGGGCCTGCGCACCATCGCCATTGCCCGCGGCGGCGAAAAACAGCGGCTCGCCCTCGAACTCGGCGCGCATCACTATATTGATAGCCAGGCCGACGATCCCGCGCAGGCGCTTATCGCCTTGGGCGGCGCGGACGTGATCATCGCCACGGCGTCGAACCCGGCCACGTTCGGGCCGCTGCTGCGCGGTCTGAATCCCCACGGCAGCCTGGTTATCGTCGGCGTAGGGAACGACCCCGTCAGCATCAACGTGGGCGAGCTGTTGGCCGGCGAGCGCTCGGTTAAAGGCGTGGTCACCGGCTCGCCGAGCGAATCCGAAACCATGCTCGACTTCAGCCTGCTGCAAAATATCCGCGCCAAAATCGAGACGATAAGCCTGGAACAGGCAACGGAAGGATACGCGAAAATGATGCGCAACGAAGCCCGTTTTCGCATCGTCATCACAACAGAGAAACGGTCTTAACAAGACGCCGGACAACGGCGTCTTTATTGCGAATAACCCTAACTCATTGATAAGAGGCGGTCATCATGGCAAATCAAACATCATCGGCGGCGCTCATCGTCAATAACCATCCGGCATCTTATGAGGATTTCACCCGGTTACTGACGTCGCTCAAAAAGCGCCATCTCAGCAGTTCGCCGCCCTCCGCCGCGCAACGGCAGGATCGCCTGCTGCGCGCCATTCGCCTGCTAAAGGAGAATAAAGAGGATTTCGCGGCGGCTTACAGCAAGGACTTTGGTTTCAGAAGCCCGATTAATACCCTGATTTCCGATATTCTGGGGTCGGTCGCCGCGCTGCAACACGCCCACGACCATTTACCCGACTGGATAGAGAGTGAAACCCGCAGCGCGCCTTTTCCGGATACCCAGGTCTCTATCGACTATCGACCGCTGGGCGTCGTCGGCATTATCAGCCCGTGGAATTTTCCGCTGGTTCTGACCTTTGGGCCGCTGGCGGACGCGATCGCCGCGGGAAACATCGCGGTGCTCAAGCCGTCCAGCACCACGCCGAACGGTTCCGGTTTGCTGTGTCGGCTGATCGCCGAACACTTTTCCCCGGAAGAGATCTCGACGGTGCAGGGTCACAACGCCGGCGCCTTTTTCTCCGCGCAGCCGTTCGATCATCTGGTGTTTACCGGCAGCACCGCGACCGGCAGGCAGATCATGGCCGCCGCCGCGGAGAATCTCACGCCGGTTACGCTGGAGCTGGGCGGCAAATCGCCGGTCATCATCTCTGAAAGCGGCGATCTGCGTCAGGCCGTCGAGCGGATCCTGACGGCGAAAACCTTTAATGCCGGCCAGATCTGTATTTCACCGGATTACGTTCTGGTGCCGCAGCATAAAATCGGGGAGTTCATCGCACACGCGCAGGCGTTTATCGCCTCATCCTACCCGACGCTCAAAGACAACCCGGACTACACCGCCATCATCAACGCGAAGGCATTCAACCGGCTGCACGAACTGGTCAGAGAGGCGTCCGACCTGGGAGCGGAGATTGTCGAGCTTAACCCGGCCAATGAAAATCTGGACAGCGAGGCATTACATAAAATGGCGCCCACGCTGCTGGTCAACGTACCCGATACGGCGCGGGCGATGCAGGAAGAGATCTTCGGCCCGGTGCTGCCGGTACAAGGCTATTCCAGTTATGACGAATGCATCAATGCCATCAATCGCCGGCCGCGCCCGCTGGCCGCTTATTACTTCGGTCGCGACCAGGCGGAAATCGACCGGCTGCGCAACCACACCCTCTCCGGCGCGCTGGTGATCAATGACGCCCTATCCCACGTTCTGGTCCATGATATTCCCTTCGGCGGCGTCGGCGCGTCGGGAACCGGCGCCTACCACGGCATAGAAGGTTTCAAACGCTTTAGCCATGCCCGCCCGATATTTATTCAGAGCGCGGCGGGTCATTCCAATCTCCCGATGCGCGCGCCCTACGGCGACGAGGTCCGCGCGTTTGTGGATGAGCAGCTCAACGCCATGGGCAACGGTTAATCCTGCAAAGCCATAGGTTCCCCTGCCATCGCGGGGGAATGCCATACCGGCCTGCGTCAATCCGCCGACCTGCGAGCCACAGACGCGGAGATTGGTCTGGCTGCTATAGTTATTACCGCCTGAATCCTCTGATACTCCTCTAATTAGTAGCGGAATACGCCGTGATTCACACCTTAATCAACATAAGAGGACGTTTAACATGAGTGATGCTTTCGAATCCACCAGGCCTGAAACCCTGACCCGTTTTATCGGCAAACACCTTATCTACACCTACGATAACGGCTGGCAGTATGAGATGTATATCAAAAACGCCCGCACCATGGATTACCGCATTCACAGCGGCATGGTAGGCGGACGCTGGGTGCGGGATCAGGAAGTCCATCTCGTCAGGCTGGCCGACGAGGTGTGTAAGGTTTCCTGGGATGAACCCACCGGCACCGACGTCAGCGTCGCCATCAACTTCGCCGAGCGGTCGATACACGGCGTGATTTTCTTCCCGCAATGGATCGCCCAACACCCGGAAAGAACCGTCTGTTTCCAGAACGACCATCTGGATCTGATGCGTCAATACCGCGACGCCGGCCCCACTTATCCGAAACTGGTCATCGACGAATTTGCTGCCTTGACCTTTGTTGAAGATTGCGACCCTGACGATCAAACGGTGGTTGATTGCGCGCCCGATGAAGTCGCGGCGGGTTATACCGCGCGGCGTAACTGATATCCCCGCCATAGAGGTTGACGACGGCCGTGTTTAACCACTCGGTCGGCAACCGCGGATCAAATGGCCGGCGATGCCGGTCATATCATTCCATTTCTATATTTAGATCCGAGATATTAATTGTTTTTCTGACACAGCGTAAAAATATCAGAATTATTGATATCAGGCATCGGCAAACACCATTCCTCTTAACAAATTAAAAACAAAAAAACCGGATGCTTTATTATGGGGCCCCATAATAAGTCAGCTCACCAAATTAGCGCATAAAAACAATTAACAAGACAATGAAAAACCAATAAAAAACAACGAGATAAAATATTTTATCCAAATATCCCCATGCCGATTTTATAAAAAACCGTACGATTTTAAAATAAAAGACAATGACAACATTTAATCCCATAAAAACAGTTAAAACCTGAATTTAACCCCACTAAACTGACAAAAAATCAGAGGTTATCACTTAACAATGGGAGTTATTGACAATTATATTGCTACAGTTATTATCAATCGGCAGATTATGTTTATAGCCAATGACGTTTTATCCGACCGCTTTATTAATGACTTACGCTTAGTGCTTATGAGGATGAATAATGGATATCAGAAAACCTTATTTATTATTCCTGGGTGACGCGCACGATCAGTTAGCAGCAAAGGTTGCTATCGGGATTAAGCAATGGCACCCGGAATATTGTGTTGGTCAATACCGCATGGAAGGCTGTCATGCCGATTGCGGCTTGCCTGATATGGATATCAGCGCCGCCCGGGCGGCCGGGGCGCAAACGTTAGTCATCGGCGTCGCCAACCGCGGCGGCATCATTTCAGAACAATGGATCGCCGTATTGAGCGAAGCGTTGAAAAGCGGTATGGATCTGGCCGCCGGGCTGCATAATCGCCTGGCCGACGTGCCGGAACTCAGCGAACTGGCGGCGAAACTGGGTCGTTCCCTGTTCGATGTCCGCCACCCGTCGCAGGTCTACCCGGTCGCCAATGGCCGCAAACGTTCGGGTAAACGCCTGCTGCCGGTCGGCACCGACTGCTCCTGCGGCAAAATGTACACCGCGCTGGCAATCGAAAAAGAAATTTTATCGCGCGGCGGCAAAGCGACCTTCCGCGCGACCGGCCAAACCGGCATCCTGATTAGCGGTTCGGGCGTGAGCATTGATGCCGTCGTCTCCGACTTCACCGCCGGCGCAGTTGAAACGCTGGCGCCGGCCAACGACGCGGATCACTGGGACGTGATTGAAGGCCAGGGGTCGCTGTTTCACCCCTCCTTCGCCGGCGTAACCACCGGTATTATTCATGGCGCGCAGCCCGATGCGCTGGTGCTGTGCCATGAGCCGACCCGCAAAACCATGCGCGGCGTCGACTATCCGATTCCCGATATCGCCGATTGTATGGCCTTGAATTTGTCGGTCGCCCATCTCACGAACCCTAAAGCGCGTTTTGTCGGCATCTCCGTCAATACGGCGGCGCTCAGCGAAGCGGACGCATTACAACTGATGGCCGACCTGGAGAAAAAATTCGGTTTGCCGGTGGTGGATCCGTTCCGCCAGGGCGTAGGACGCATCGTCGACCAATTGGCCAGCCTATGATCGAACTCGAACTCTTCCATGAAAGCTGGCCGCTACAGGGTACATTCACTATTTCGCGCGGCAGTAAAACTCAGGCCGACGTGGTGGTGGTCGCTCTCCGTTCCGCTGATGTTACCGGCTATGGCGAGTGCGTTCCCTACGCCCGTTACGGCGAATCCATTGAGAGCGTGATGGCGCAAATCGCCGCGCTGCGCGACGATATTCGCCACGGTCTGGATCGTGAACAGCTGCAAACCCGGCTGCCGGCTGGCGCGGCGCGCAACGCGCTCGACTGCGCCTTCTGGGATCTGGAATGCAAACGCCACTATCAGCGCATCTGGCAGCGTTTGCATCTGCCGGCGCCGGGCGTACTGGAAACGGCCTACACCCTGTCGCTGGATACGCCGGAGAAGATGCAACAGGCCGCGCGGCAAAACGCCGGCCGGCCGCTGCTCAAGCTGAAACTGGCGGATAAAGACGATTTGGCCAGAGTGGCCGCGGTGCGCAACGGCGCGCCGTCCGCCCGTCTGATCGTCGACGCCAATGAAGGCTGGGATGCCGAACTTTACCTGAAACTGGTGCCGGAACTGGCTGCGCTGGGCGTGGCGATGATCGAACAGCCGTTGCCCGCCGGCAAAGACGGCGTATTGGCCGACCTGCCCCACCCGATCCCGATCTGCGCCGATGAGTCCTGTCATGACAGCCATTCGCTGGCGGCGATCGCCGGCTGCTATGACATGATCAATATCAAGCTGGACAAAAGCGGCGGACTGACCGAAGCTCTTCGCCTGCGGGCCAGCGCGCTGGAGCAAGGCATGCAGATCATGGTCGGCTGTATGGTCAGCACTTCGCTGTCGATGGCGCCGGCCTTTATCGTGGCTCAGGGCGCGCAAGTGGTCGATCTGGACGGTCCTTTGCTATTACAGCGTGACCGGGCCAACGGATTGCGTTACGACGGCAGCCGCATACACGCATCGGAGGCCGCGCTATGGGGCTAAAATGCGTTAAGCTGCATGAAAAGACTATTGAGGATTAAGGAGTGTTGTAATGCAACGTCTTGTTTATGTCGATGGGCAATATGTGCAGGAAAGCGAGGCCAAAGTTTCGGTATTTGACCGCGGCTTTCTCTTCGCCGACGCCGTATACGAAGTCACCGCGGTGGTGAACGGCAAATTGGCCGAGTTTGACGGTCATCTGGCGCGTCTACAGCGCTCCTGCCGTGAATTGTCGCTTACGTTGCCCGTCACGCCGGCCGAACTGAAAGAGATTCATCAGGCTCTGATCGAAAAAAACGGCATGGAAGAAGGCGCAATTTATTTGCAGCTAAGCCGCGGCAACGCCGGCGATCGCGACTTTCACTTTCCTCCGTCCGAGGTCAAACCCACGCTGGTGCTGTTCACTCAGGCGCGCGGCGTGCTGGAAAACCCGAAGGCGGAAACCGGTCTGCATGCCGTCACCTGCCCTGATATCCGCTGGCACCGCCGCGATATCAAAACGGTCAGCCTGCTGGCGGCCTGCCTGGCGAAAGAGTACGCCCATTCCCAACATGCCGATGATGCCTTTTTGGTGGAAAACGGATTTGTGACCGAAGGCAGCTCCTGCAACTGCTATATCGTCCTGCACGATAAAACCGTGGTGACCCGTCCGTTAAGCAACGATATTCTGCACGGTATTACCCGTCACTCGCTGTTGAAACTGGCGGAGGATGATCAAATCAAACTGGAGGAACGGCTTTTCACTCCGGAAGAAGCCTATCACGCCAGTGAAATTTTCATCAGTTCAGCCACCACCTTCGTTTTACCGGTGGTCAAGCTCGACGGCAAAACCATCGGCGACGGCAAACCCGGCCCGGTAACCCGCCGCCTGCGGGAAATTTATATTGAAATGGTGAAGCAGCAGGTCAAATAGCAATCCGGCCGCTACGCTGACAAGGCGCCCGCCATTGATGGGGCGCCTTTATTTTTACGCTTTCTCTTCAATCTCAGCGCCATCGGGCAAACCGGCGACAGGGTTTTCCAATACCATTCTCTGCGGCACCGCCAGAGGAATATTGGACGCCCGCAGGCGGCGGATAATATCAAACAGCAGATCGCTCTTCGCCCCGGCCACCAGGCGCGGGCTGTTGACATAGCCCGTCACGCTCAACACCATTCCCGTCGGGGTTAGCTGACTGAAGGTAACCGATGGCGCGGGCGCGTCCAGAATCGATTCATGTTCCGTGTAGGCATCCAGCAGAATGGCTCTGACCTCCTCGGGATCGATATCCAGCGGGAACGTCAACGCCAGCGTCGCCACGCCAAGCGCATTCCCCATGGTGATGTTGCGCACGTTCTGCGAAATAAACTGCGAGTTAGGCACAATCACCGTCGAACGGTCGCCCAGTTGGATCTCCGTCGCCCGAACGTTAATGCGCCGGATATCCCCTTCCACGCCGCTGATATTCACCAGATCGCCGACCTTGACCGGCCGTTCGGTGAGCAGAATCAAACCGGAAATAAAGTTTTTTACGATTTCCTGCAAACCGAAACCGATACCCACCGACAGCGCGCTGACGATCCATGCCAGTTTGTTCCACTGAATACCCAGCGTCGCCAGCGTCAGCAGAATAATCAGGATATAACCGATATTGCTGAACAACGTCACCAGCGACGCCCGGATACCGCGATCCAGCATGGTTTTGGGAAGAAATTCATCCTCCAGCCAGCGCTTTGACGAGCGCAGAACGTAGACCCCGATAGCCAGGAAAAGCACCGCGTTCACCAAATGGGCGGGTACGATGCTCAGCGTTTCCAGCCCCTTGCCGCCCCATATTTCAACGGCTTTCTGCACCAGCTCCAGCGGGGTGGTGGTGCCGAAAGTCCCGTTCAGCAAGGCGACGGCGGCCATCAAAATCAAAAAGACCTTGCCGCAGGCGGAAAGCAGCGCCGTCGCCTGCGCCAGATGCCGATCGTCGAGATTGAGCGAGTTCTTGATGCGCTGTCCGCTGGAATTGTTGGGTGAAAAAACGCTTTCGCAGATGTCGACAATAAACGTCGAGAACAGATAGAGGCACGACATAACCATGCCGATCCACACCAGCTCATAGGTCAGGAAACGCGCCAGCGAGATATAGCCGATAACCAGCGAAACCAACACCGCGAACGTGGTTGCCAGCACCGCCAGATGAACAATGCCGGCCAGCGTTGAGCGCGCTTCCGGTTGCGCGCCGTCATTCACCATCTGCCGACGCACCTGATCGCTGCGCAGCGCGATGATGCCGATCGTCAGCGCCAGAAACAGCGCGGATAAACCATTCACCATAATGGTAGCCGACACCGATGTTCCCACCGTAGCCGTCACCTGTTCGATGACGCCGAACAGCAAAATCAGCAGCGCGGCAATGACCGGAAAGGGATTCATCGCCTTCGCGACCGGATTGGATATCGCCGGCAGCCGCCAGGAAGGACGCTGATTGGAGAGAAACGCCCGGCCCAGACCGGCAATCATCGAACAAAAAACGGATAGCTGCGTCAGCGTATCCAGAAACGACTCCACCCGCTCGCTCGCCTGACCATGACGGGTAAAGACGTAGTCCAGCAAATTCGCGGCGATGCCGATCGTCAATACGGTCGAGATGACGCTGGCCGTCGCCAGAAAACTTCGTCTCAGGCGTCCTTCCGGCAATAGATTAATCCCGGCCCAGGTCAGGTATTTCTCCATATAGCGACGACCGGCGGTAACCAGCGCGGCGACGACCAGCAGAAAGAAAGCGGAACCATACCGCCATTCAGGCGTCCAGGAAGTCGCCAGCGCGTCGCTTAACTGCGATTGAAATGCGCCGAGCCGGCGCACATCTTCCGCCTGCGGATTTACCAGCGGCGACCAGAAGCGCGCGCCGAAAATACTGCCTGAATTTAATGCCAACTGCGTTTTCAGCGCATTGCGTCGTAGCGTAACAATCTGCGCGGAAAGGTTGGATGCGGCGGCCCGCAGCGCCTGGATTTGCTCAATCTGCGCATCCATCTTCGCCTTCTGCGCGTTCAGATTATTACGTTTACGCGTCACTTCATTCGTTTCATTGATATTGGAACCGGGTTCCGGCGCCGGCCCCAAAACGTCCAACTGGGCCTGTAGCTGCGCCCGCAGCGGCGTTACCGCCGTAGACAAATCGTCCGCGCTGCCGACCAATTGCTGGGTAGTATCATTCAACGCCCCGAATTTACTATCGCTATTGGCGCCTGACACCTGCTGCTTAATGCTGTCCAACTGCTTTTGCAGGTTCACCAATTCAGCATCAATATTTATTTTTACTGGCGTCTCAGTCTGCGCCGGCTGGGGATCCGGATCCGCCGCCGTCGCATATCCGACAGGCGCGATCAATATCGACAACAGAAAAATACGCAATAATGCGGATAACGAAGTATGCATAAATTGAAAGGTCCCAAGTTCAACAGAAATCGCGGAGGTTCAAAACGGCCACCCTGCGCCAGCGTGGTTGGATTTTACCCGCTATGCCGCGTATCAGCGACGGACGCAACTCCATCCGCCCCTCTATAACTTACAAAGAATGACGCCATAAACGCAGCAGATAAAGATGAATTCGCCTCTGTTTTACAGGGATCCGACCTGAAACGTAAGACAAACATCAAGGGCGCTGGAAATAAACCCGCGCCCGGCCGCTGTCGTCGCAAACGGCGGCGAGCATGTTCGCCCTCCGGCGCTTAACGCGATTGGACAGCGAAGCGACTTTTTCCTCATCCGCATAAGGCTAGAAAAAATTGGCCTTTACGCGCATCGGTCACTGCTTGACCACAAAACAGTTCATATGGTTATATTAATCACCTTATTATTCCATTTCATTAATATACCGCGCCGTTATTAATTTTTTTGCAAACGTTTAATAACAACAAGGAAACATGACATGCATCAGTCAGGAGGGGGTCTGACGGACGATAAGCCGTGGCTGTGGCCTGATGAACGTTGGCGACAGCGGGTGGATCGCGTCCGCGCCGGTCGGTCGTTGAAGCCCGCCGTCTGGAAAAACGGCGCACGCATGGCCGTCGCCCTCTCTTTTGATGCCGATCATGAGACGTTTGAGTTGCGTAACGGCGGGCTGTCGGCGGGACGTCTGAGTCAGGGACAGTACGGCGCGCGCGCCGGCATGCCGCGTATCCTGCGCCTGCTGGAAAAATACGACGTGCCGGCATCCTTTTTTGTGCCGGCGGTATCGGCGCTGATCAACGCCGACGAAGTGCGCGCCGTCGCGGCGGCGGGTCATGAAATCGCTATGCACAGCTGGATTCATGAGTCTAATTCCCGCCTTGACGCCGTCGCCGAACGCGATCTGGCGCTGCGGGCCGCCGATGTGCTGGATCGCTTATCAGGCCGCCGGCCGGTGGGCATGCGTACCGCCTCCTGGGATTTCAGTCCGGCCACGCTGGGCATCGCCCGCGAAATGGCGCTGCTTTACGACTCGTCGCTGATGGCCGACGACGAGCCCTACGAACTGCTGGAGGATGGTCTGCCGACCGGCATCGTCGAAATTCCGGTGGAGTGGATCCGCGACGACGCGCCCTATTTCGCCATGGACCGGACGAGCGCCGCCCGGCCCTATGGCGATCCCCTTATGGTGCTGGGCATTTTTCAGCGTGAATTGGAGATGGCCTATCAGGAAGGCGGCCTGTTTCAGTTGACCCTTCATCCCCACCATTCCGGCCATCGCTCGCGCTTGTTCCTGCTGGAGGAGATCATCCGGCTGGCGCAGTCCAAAGGCGACGTCTGGTTTACCACCCACGCGGAACTGGCGGCGTTCTGCGCCGCCGGCGCCGGTCTGGCGCGCAACACGCCGCGGTAACCCTCCGGCCATGCCGGCGAATATAACCCTGTTTTCTGGTCTGAAGAGAGTAACGAACATGTCTATGATAATAAAATGGGCCGCCGCGACCGCCCTGGCGCTGGCGGCGACGCTGGCCGTCGCTCAGCCGGTGAAAGAGACCCTGACCATTGATTTACCGGGCGATGCGGCGACGCTCGATCCCCATCTCCAGTGGAATACCGACAGTTATAGCGTTTATCGCAATATCTTCGATAACTTGCTGACCCGTGACGCCGAGGGCAAGATCGTACCGCAAATCGCCAGCGCCTGGACCTATGTCAACGATACGACTATCGATTTCGACATCCGCGAGGATGTCAGCTTTCAGGACGGCAGCAAGCTCAGCGCCGCCGACGTGGTCTACAGCATCAAGCGTATTACCAACCCGGCGCTGAAAAGCCCGCAGCTGTCGCAGTTCGATCAGATCGACGGCGCCGAAGTCATCGCCCCCAACCGGGTGCGGATAACCACCAAATCGCCTTACCCGGCGCTGCTGGCGCAGTTGGTTAAGCTGTCCATCGTTCCGCAGGCTTATGTGGAAAAGGTCGGCGATCAGCAATTCAATCAGCAGCCTCTGGGCAGCGGCCCCTATCGCCTGGTGAACTGGCAAAAGGGCGTACAGATTGAACTCCAGGCTAACGAGCGTTACTGGCGGGTGACGCCGCCATTCCCGCGCGTGGTATTCCGGGCGGTGCCCGATGTGGCGACCCGTATCGCCGACCTACAGACCGGCAAAGCGGATCTGATCCGCGATCTGCCGCCGGATCAGGCGCAAGCGGTAAAAGCCAACGCCGATACGCAGGTACTCTCGGCGCCCACCGAACGTATCGGCTATCTGTTTATCAATGCCGAGGCGGGGCCGACCCGCGATGTCCGCGTCCGTCAGGCGATCGCCTACGCTATCGACCGTCAGGCGCTGATCGATGCGTTGCTGGAAGGCTACGGCGCGCCGGTGAACGTGCTCGGCGCGCCGCCGGTCTTCGGCTATACCGATCGGGTGCAGGGCTATCCGTTCGATCCGGATAAGGCGCGCGAGCTGGTCAAAGCCGCCAACGCCGAAGGCGCCGTCGTCACCTTTCTGACCTCGCCGGTTTACAGCCGCGCCATGGTCGAAGCCATCCAGCAGATGATTAACGATGTCGGGCTTAAAGTGGAAATTCAGTCCAGCGATCAGCCGACCTTCCTTAAACGCCGTCAGGGCGAAGCGGGCAATGCCGGCAGTCTGGCGCTCGGCGCCTGGTCCTGCGCCTGTCAGGATGCGGACGGCGTGATCTTCCCGCTGTTTCGCAGCGGCAGCCTGTGGGCCAAATACCACAACGCCGAATTCGATGCGCTGGTGGACAGCGCCCGCTCAATCCTTGATGTTCCGCAGCGGCTGGAAAAATATCGTCAGGCCTATCAGATCCTGCGTGACGACGTACCCGGCATCGGTCTCTATCAGTCCTATGTGGTATACGGCGCCAGTAAACATCTAGACTGGCGGCCGAGCGCCAACGAAGCGATGTTCGTGACGGATATGCGCTGGAAGCCCTAGCGGGAGAGGCTCGCCATGTTGAGATACATCGCCGGACGGCTGTTGCATGCCGCTATCGCCATCCTCGGGGTGCTGACCATCGTATTTATGATTATGCACCTGTCGGGCGATCCCACCCTGCTGCTGGTGCCGCAGGATGCGTCCGCGGAAATGATTGCCGCCCTGCGCCATCAGCTTGGTTTTGACCGGCCGTTGGGGGTGCAGTATCTGGCCTATCTCAAGGATCTGGCCCATCTGGATTTCGGTATTTCCGTGGTGCAGCGCGTGCCGGCGCTGGATATCGTCGCCTCCAGACTGCCCTATACCTTGATGCTGGCCGCCGGCGCGCTGCTGGTGGCCATCGGTCTCGGCATTCCGATCGGCATTCTGATGGCGGTACGGCGCGGCGGTTGGCTGGAGCGGCTATTGACCGCCATTGTGGTCACCGGACAAAGCGTACCCACCTTTCTGTCGGGCATTTTGTTGATTTTCGTTTTCGCCGTCACGCTGCGCTGGCTGCCGACCTCCGGCTCGCAGGAGTGGTCCGCGCTGATCATGCCCGCTATCGCGCTCGGCGCGATTTCGATGTCGACCTTCGCCCGCATGACGCGTATCGCGGTGCTGGACGAATTGGGCAAAGAGTATGTCCGGGCCGCGCTGGCCCGCGGGCTGTCTCGCGCCGTCATCGTCCGGCGCCATGTGCTGCGCAACGCCGCCATTCCGGTGATCACCATCGCCGCGCTGGAAATCGGCAATCTGCTGGCCGGCGCGGTGATTATCGAAACGGTTTTCGCCTGGCCCGGCATCGGCCAGCTGGCTATCCAATCGATTCAGTCGCGGGATTTTCTGGTGGTTCAGGTCATTGTGCTGCTGATTTCCTTTGTTTATGTGATGACCAGTATTCTCGCCGATCTGGTGTATGCGCTGGTCGATCCGCGCATCCGGCTGGCGCGCTGAGGAGCCGTACTATGCAATCCGTTTACCCGGCAGTCGGACGCCGCAGACGAACAGTGCCGCTTTCCGTGCTGATCGTCGCGCTAATCCTGACGGTTATCGTGCTGCTGGCGATCCTCGCCCCCTGGATAGCCCCGCTGGATCCGGCGCGGCAGAACCTGCTGGCGCGGCTGAAGCCGCCGGGCTTTGAAGCCAGAGGAATAACATTCTGGTTCGGCACCGACGATCTGGGCCGCGACCTGCTATCGCGCACCCTGTACGGCGCCGGCGTCTCGCTGAGCGTGGCGGCCCTGTCGGTCACGGTGTCGACCCTGGTCGGGGTGACGCTCGGCATGATGGCCGGCTGGTTCCGCGGCGCCGTCGAAACGCTGATCATGCGTCTGGTGGATATCATGATGTCTATCCCGGCGATCCTGCTGGCGGTATTGACCGTGGCGGTGCTGGGGCCGGGCTTTCTCAAGCTGGTGCTGGTACTGGCGTTGACCCGCTGGCCGCGCTATACCCGCGTCGCCTATGCCCAGACGCTACAGATCGCCAATCTGCCGTTTATCAAGGCGTCCGAACTGGCCGGCGCCGGCGCGACGCGTATTCTGCTGCGCCATATTTTACCGAATATCGCCGGTCCGCTGCTGATTGTCGCTACCGCGGAATTCGGCCTGATGATCCTGATGGAAGCCGGCCTGTCGTTTCTCGGACTGGGCATCCAGCCGCCGGCGTCCAGTTGGGGTTCGATCATGAGCGTCGGCCGACAGTATATCGAGCGAGCCTGGTGGATCGTCGCGTTTCCCGGCGCCTGCCTGTTCCTGCTGGTTTTTTCCGTTAACGTGCTGGGCGACTGGCTGCGCGACCAGCTCGACCCCCGTTCCCGTCTGCGTTGAGGTCTGACATGGAATTTGCAAATAAAAAAGTGGTGATCACCGGCGCCGCCGGTATTTTCGGTCGCTGGATTGCCGCCTGGTTCGCCCGCGAGGGCGCCCATCTCTGTCTGAGCGATAACCGCGCCGAAGCGCTTGAGGCTGCGGTGCGCGAGCTGGGGTTGGATACGGCGACCACGTTACGCCATGCCACCGAACTGACCGATGACCGCTCGCTGTTGGATCTGGTGGCTCTGGTGCGTCAGGCCTGGGGCGCGCCGGATATCCTGATTAATAACGCCGGCATTTATACGCGCTTCGCTCTGCTGGAGATGGATCTGGCCGATTGGGATCGCGTATTCGATGTCAATCTGCGCGCGCCGTTCGTGCTGACGCGGGAAATGGCCCGGCTAATGATCGACGCCGGACGACAAGGCAGTATTGTCAACATTTCCTCCGGCGCCGCGCGCAAGATGAACCAGAATTCGGTGCCTTACTGCACGTCCAAAAGCGCGCTGGAGCGGTTATCCAAAGGCTTCGCGCTGGAATTGGCCGAGTACGGCATCCGCGTTAACGTGGTCGAGCCGGGCTTTGCGCCGGGCAGCGAAGTCAGCCGGTTGTCAGCGGATTATGTCGAGGCGATGCTGGCGCGCATCCCGCTGGGGCGAGCCAGCGGGCCGGAAGACGCCCCGGCGGCCATTGGCTATCTGTGTTCCGAGCGCGCCGGTTTCATTACCGGGGCGGTGCTCAGCGTGGACGGCGGCAACGCTATCGGCGCCTATCAGCGCCCCCGGCCAGCCGCGGATCAGAGCTAAATCGACAGAGGAACAGATATGACGCTTAGCGAGCCGCTGCTGCGGGTAGAGAATCTGTCGATTGAAATCGGCGGGGCGAGGGTGCTGGACGATGTCTCCTTTGCCGTCGCGCCCGGAGAGGTGATGGCGCTGGTGGGGGAATCCGGCTGCGGCAAGTCGCTGAGCGCCTATGCCATGCTCGGCCTTTTACCGCCGGCGGCGCGACGTATCGGCGGACGCATCATGCTGGCGCAGACGGATTTGGCCGCCCTGCCCGAACGCCGGTTGCGCCGCGCGCGCGGCAAGGATATTTCCATTATCTTTCAGGAGCCGGGCGCCTGCCTGGATCCGTTGACCACGGTGGGAGAACAGATCGCCGCCGCCTACCGCGTTCATCATCAGGTTTCGCGCCCGGCGGCGCTGGAACGGGCGCGACAGATGTTGGAGGCGGTCGGTATCGCCGATCCCGAGCGCCGTCTGCATCAGTATCCTTTCGAACTGTCGGGCGGCATGTGTCAGCGCATTATGATCTCCATCGCGCTCATCTGCGACCCAAGAGTGCTGGTGGCGGACGAACCGACCACCGCGCTGGACGTGACCATACAGGCGCAGATCCTGGATCTGATGAAGCGGCTGGTGGCCGAACGAGGAACCTCTATCGTCCTGATTACCCATGATATGGGGGTGGTAGCGGATATGGCGGACCATGTCGCGGTGATGTATGCCGGCCGTATTGCCGAGATCGCGCCGGTGCATGCCCTCTTTCGCTCGCCGGCGCACCCCTATACCGCGTTGCTGCTGGCCAGCGTTCCGCGCCTCGACGATGAGCCTAAGTCCCTGCTGGCGACGATCGAAGGCAGCGTGCCGGCGGCGGAGCAATTTATTCAAGGCTGCCGTTTCGTCGATCGTTGCCCGCTGGCGACGTCAATCTGCCGGGATGAACGACCGCCGCTGTTTGATTGCGGCGATGGCCATCGCTCCGCCTGCTGGCATAGCGAACGGATAAAGGAAATCAGCGGGGTAGCGCGATGAGCGACGGCGAAAAGATCCTGCAAGTACGGGATGTGGAAGTGCATTTCGGCCGCCGCAGCAACCTGTTCGGCAAGCCCGCGCCGGTGGTGCGGGCGGTCAACGGCGTCGATCTGGATATCGCCGCCGGCGAAACCGTGGCGCTGGTGGGAGAATCCGGCTGCGGCAAATCCACGTTGGCCAATACGCTGGTCGGCCTGCAAAAACCGGTAGCCGGCAGCGTGCTGATCGGCGGCGAACAGGTGGTGGGAGCGACGCCCAAAGCGCTGAAGGCGATACGCCGTCAGGTACAGATGATTTTTCAGGATCCGGCGCTCTCCCTCGACCCGCGCGCCACCATCGGCGCGGCGATTGGCGAACCCTTGCTGGCCTGTGGTCTGGCGCGCGGCGGCGCATTGCGCGCCCGGGTGGAGAAGCTGTTGATACAGGTGGGTCTGCGGCCGGAGCATGCCGATCGCTATCCGCATCAGTTTTCCGGCGGCCAGCGTCAGCGGGTGGTGATCGCCCGGGCGCTGGCGCTGGAGCCGGCGCTGGTGATTTGCGATGAGCCGGTGTCGGCGCTGGATGTCTCCGTGCGCGCGCAGATCCTCAATCTGCTGGTCGCGTTGCAGCGGCGTACCGGCGTCGCCTATTTATTCATTTCGCACGATCTGGCGGTGGTACGCCATATCTGCGATCGGGTGGTGGTGATGTATCTCGGCCGCTTCGTCGAAATCGCCCGGCGCGATACCTTTTTCGCCGACCCCAAACACCCTTACAGCCGGGCGCTGATGGCGGCGGTGCCGCAGGCCGATCCCGACCTACAGCGCAACAGGCCGGGCTTTATCCTGAGCGGCGAACTGCCGAGTCCAGCCCGCATTCCGCCGGGCTGCGCTTTTCATACCCGCTGCCCGATGGCCACCGAGCTCTGCGCCCGGCAGCGCCCCGAGCTGACGCCACGGCCGGACGGCGCCCGCGTCGCCTGTCATCATGCCTGAGGAGATTGCCATGAATCACGTTATCGACACTGAAACGCTGTCACTGCCGGGACTGAAGGCGGCCTGCGAACTGCGCATCGACCGCTGGGGCATCAGCCATATTCGCGCCGACAACCAACAGGATCTGTTTTTTGCTCAGGGCGTTAACGCCGCGCGCGATCGCCTCTGGCAGTTGGATCTGTGGCGCAAACGCGGCCTCGGTCTGCTGGCCGCCGATTTCGGCCCCGGCTATCTGGCGCAGGATCATGCCGCCCGCCATTTTCTGTTTCGCGGCGATATGGCGGCCGAGTGGCGCGCCTATGCCGAGGATGCCCGCGAGATCTGCACCGCTTTCGTTGCCGGCATCAACGCCTGGATTGCCCTGTGCGAACGCCAACCGGAGCGGCTGCCGCCGGAGTTTGCCCTGTTCGGCACCCAACCGGCGCGCTGGCTGCCGGAGGACGTGGTGCGCATCCGCACCCACGCGCTGACGCGCAACGCCGCGTCGGAGATTTTGCGCGCGAACGTGCTGGCGCGCAGCGACGCCGCCACCGACTTACTGCGCGCAGGCATCGCGCCGCCGGTGGAACCCCAACTGGCGGACGGGCTGTCGGCGGCGGATATTCCTCTTGAGGCGCTGAAGCTGTTCAAACTGGCCACCGCCCCGGTAAGCTTTGCCGATGACCGGCTGAACGCCGCCCTGGATCAGGCCTCGGCGTGGAGCGAAGTCACCGATCTGGGCGATATTGTCCGAGCCGTCAGCGAAGAAGGCTCCAACAACTGGGTCGTCCACGGCAGCCGCACCGCCAGCGGCCGGCCGCTGCTGGCGAGCGATCCCCATCGCGCCCACGCGGCGCCCTCCTTGCGCTATCTGGTGCATCTGCATGCGCCGGGATTTAACGCCATCGGCGCCGGCGAACCCAGCGCGCCCGGCATTTCCCTCGGCCATAATGGTCAAACCGCTTTCGGCCTGACCATTTTCGGCGCCGATCAGGAAGATGTGTACGTCTATCAGACTCAGCCGGGCGATGCGGATCGCTACCGTTATCAGGACGGTTGGCAGCAGATCGAACGCGTGGAAGAGAGCTTTGCCGTCAAAGGCCACGCCCCGCAGACCCTGCCCCTCGCGTTCACCCGTCATGGCCCGATATTATTTGAAGATCCGGCCCGCCAGCGCGCTATCGCCCTGCGCTCGGTGTGGCTGTCGCAGGGAGCCGCCGCCTATCTCGGCAGCCTGTCCGCCATGCGCGCCGCCAGCGTGGCGGAGTTTGGCGCGGCGCTGGCGTCATGGGGAACGCCGTCGGTGAATCACGTTTGCGCCGACGCGGCGGGCAATATTGGCTGGTTTACCGCCGGATTTACCCCGGTCAGGCACAATTGGCACGGTCTGCTGCCGGTGCCGGGCGATGGGCGCTACGAGTGGGACGGTTATCTGCCGGCCGATCGGCTGCCGCGCAGCATCAATCCGCCCGCGGGCTTCTTCGCCACCGCCAACGAAATGAATATCCCGGCCGACCGCGACGCCGACGCGCCGTCCATCGGCCACGAATGGGCTGAAGGCAGCCGGGCGGCGCGCATCAAGCAAGTGCTGGCCGACGATCGCGCGCATTCAATTACGGCCGCACAGGCGCTGCAAAACGATACTTTTTCGCTGCCGGCACAGCGACTGTGCCGACTGCTGGCGCAGATCGAACGGCCAAAATACCTCAGCGCGCCGCTGCGGCAGGCGACCCGACTGCTGGCAGACTGGGATTATAAGATCGACGCCGACAGCGCCCCGGCGGCGCTGTTTGAAGTCTGGTGGATGAAACATCTGCGTCCGGCGCTGCTTGCCCGTCTGGCGCCGGATCCCGAGTTACGGGTACTGCTACAGCCAGGCGATCTGGACAGCCTATTGCAACTGATTGAAACGCCGGACGCGCGTTTCGGCGACAATGCCGAACGGGCGCGCAACCGGCTGATATTCGATAGCCTGAGCGCCGCCGGGGACGAATGTCGCCGGCATATGGGCGAGAAGGCGCGGCAATGGCGATGGGGCCGGCTGCACCAGACGCTGTTCGAACATGCGGTTAGCCGCACCCGGCATGGAACCGATCGGCAATGGAACACCGGTCCGCTGCCGCTGGGCGGCAGTCGTTCGACGCCGATGCTGGCCAGTTATCGCATCAACGATTTTAAAGTGACCGCGGGCGCTTCGGTGCGCCTGGTGATTGATGTCGGCGACTGGGACAACTCGGTATGTATCAACGCCCCCGGCCAGTCCGGCGATCCGCGCTCTGCCCATTACCGGGATTTAGCGCGCCCCTGGTCGAAGGGAGAATACGTTCCGCTGCTCTACAGCGAGGAAAAGATCGCCGCCCACACCCGCCAAAGAATTGTGCTGCAACCGGGTTAATGCGCGAGTCCACCATGCCGCAGCGTATTCATCCGGCAGCCCACAGACATCGGTATCGTTTCGCAACAAAAGCGATAGCTGTCCGGGCTGCCTGAAGACAACCGTTCCCGCGGACAAACGACTAAATAATCTGCTTGTTGCTTACCATCTGAGCAACAAGCAGAAAAGCCATTGACTCAACCTACCCGCTCCGTATAATCCAAACCGCATTACACAGCAACCCTGCCTGTATGCGCCCTTAGCTCAGTTGGATAGAGCAACGGCCTTCTAAGCCGTAGGTCACAGGTTCGAATCCTGTAGGGCGTACCATTTCGAAGTAAACAGACGTCAACCGACGTCTTTTTTTATGCCTAAAATTCAGTGAATTATCTATAAATTCGCTGTTTTCAGTCAACCAGACTCTACCGACATCTACGTACATCAAGTAGGATTTGTTGGTATAAGTGATGGTACAAGCCCGTTCAATGAATTCTTATACCAACAACCAGCAACGGAGGGCAGCATATGGCGCTTACCGATGTAAAGGTGAGAAGTTCAAAACCCACAGATAAACCCTACAAACTCACTGATGGGGAAGGAATGCATTTAATGGTGCATCCTAACGGTTCAAAGTACTGGCGTCTGCAATATCGCTTTGATGGTAAACAGCGCATGCTGGCACTGGGCGTTTATCCTCAAGTCACATTATCCGAGGCCCGTCAGCGCAAGGATGAGGCCAGAAAGCAGATCGCCAATGGCATCGATCCCGGTGAACAAAAAAAGCTGGAAAAACAGGCTCGTCAAACCGGTATTGAAAACAACTTCAAGGCCGTCGCACTGGAGTGGCATGAATACAAACGACCTAACTGGTCTAAAGGCTACGCTGACGATCTGATGGAAGCGTTTGAAAACGATATCTTCCCTGATATCGGTAAACGTCCTGTCGCCGAGATCAAACCGCTGGAAATGCTGACCACACTACGCAAACTGGAAAAACGCGGCGTGCTCGATAAGCTACGCAAGATCCGACAGGCTTGTAGTCAGGTATTTCGCTACGCCATCGTCACCGGCAGAGCGGAAAACAATCCGGTCTCGGAACTCGCCAGCGCGTTAACCCCGCCCAAAGCAGAACACTTCCCTCACCTGCTGACTGATGAATTACCGGATTTCCTGCGTGCCCTATCGTCTTACTCCGGTAGTAAAATCACGCAACTGGCAACCCGCATCCTGATGCTGACCGGCGTTCGTACCATTGAATTACGGCAGTCAGAATGGAAAGAGTTTGATTTTGACAAACGACTCTGGGAAGTGCCGAAAGAACGCATGAAAATGCGCCGCCCTCACCTCGTTCCTCTCTCTGATCAAGTGATTGATGCGCTGCAACAACTCTATGCGGTTACCGGACGCTATAACCTGGTTTTCCCTGGACGTAACGACATTACCAAACCAATGAGTGAAGCCAGTATTAATCAAGTACTGAAACGGATTGGTTATCACGGTAAAGCGACAGGCCACGGCTTTCGCCACACGATGAGCACCATACTACACGAACAAGGGTATAACACCGCCTGGATTGAATTGCAGCTTGCTCATGTGGATAAGAACACCATTCGTGGTACGTACAACCATGCTCAGTATTTGGAACAACGGAGGGGGATGTTGCAGTGGTATGGAGATTTTATTGATAGCCTGGTGATCCTACCCACGAATGGTGGACACGCTGTTAAGCGAGTAAAATCGTTAACAAGGTGAACCATGACGCAAGCAAAATCTGTGAAGAAGACATCCCGTAATCAATATACCCCGGAGTTTCGCCAGC
>NZ_JBEIAB010000027.1:0-46164 GCF_040240345.1 Brenneria sp. g21c3
GGTCACAACGGTACCACGACCGGAGATGGAGAATACGTCTTCGATAGGCAGCAGGAACGGTTTGTCAATCGCACGCTCCGGTTCCGGGATATAAGAATCCAGCGCTTCAGCCAGTTCGATGATTTTCGCTTCCCACTCAGCTTCGCCTTCCAGCGCTTTCAGCGCGGAACCACGAATGATTGGCGTATCATCGCCCGGGAAATCGTACTGAGACAGCAGTTCACGCACTTCCATCTCAACCAGTTCCAGCAGTTCTTCATCATCAACCATGTCGCATTTGTTCAGGAACACGATGATGTAAGGAACGCCAACCTGGCGGCCCAGCAGGATGTGCTCACGGGTCTGCGGCATCGGGCCGTCAGTCGCGGCAACAACCAGGATCGCGCCGTCCATCTGCGCGGCGCCGGTGATCATGTTTTTCACATAGTCGGCGTGTCCCGGGCAGTCAACGTGCGCGTAGTGGCGAGTCGGGGTATCGTATTCAACGTGAGAAGTGTTGATGGTGATACCACGGGCTTTTTCTTCCGGCGCGTTATCGATCTGATCGAATGCACGGGCGGCGCCGCCGTAGGTTTTAGCCAGAACGGTAGTAATGGCGGCAGTCAGCGTTGTTTTACCATGGTCAACGTGGCCGATAGTACCGACGTTGAGATGGGGTTTTGTACGTTCAAATTTTTCTTTAGACACGGCGATATTCCTTACTCTAATGCTCTCCCCCTATGGAGAGAGCACGGTTCAATGTGTTAAACCCGGATTATTTACCACGGGCTTCAATAACGGCCTGAGCCACGTTGTTCGGCGCTTCAGCGTACTTCAGGAACTCCATGGAGTAAGAAGCACGACCCTGAGTCTGCGAACGCAGATCGGTAGCATACCCAAACATTTCGGATAACGGTACCTGGGCACGAATAGTCTTACCTGTCGCAGTATCTTCCATACCTTCGATGATACCGCGGCGACGGTTCAAGTCACCAATTACGTCGCCCATGTAGTCTTCAGGCGTTTCAACTTCAACTTTCATGACGGGTTCCAGCAGAACCGGCTTAGCGCGTTTAAATGCTTCTTTAAACGCGATAGACGCTGCCAATTTAAACGCCAATTCAGAGGAGTCGACATCGTGGTAAGAACCAAAATGCAAACGTACGCCCAAGTCTACAACCGGATAACCCGCCAGCGGGCCTGATTTCAACTGTTCCTGAACGCCTTTGTCAACAGCCGGGATGTATTCGCCAGGAATTACGCCGCCCTTGATTTCGTTGACAAATTCGTAGCCGGCACCGCCCGGTTCCAGCGGATACATGTCGATAACGACATGACCATACTGACCGCGACCACCAGACTGTTTCGCATGTTTCCCTTCCACGTCCTTAACGGTATCGCGGATGGTTTCACGGTAAGCAACCTGAGGTTTACCGATGTTGGCTTCAACGTTGAACTCACGACGCATACGGTCAACGATGATTTCCAGGTGCAGTTCGCCCATACCGGCGATGATGGTCTGGTTGGATTCTTCGTCGGTCCATACGCGGAAAGACGGGTCTTCTTTTGCCAGACGCCCCAGAGCCAGACCCATTTTTTCCTGGTCGGCTTTGGTTTTCGGTTCTACCGCGATGGAAATAACCGGTTCAGGGAATTCCATACGTTCCAGAATGATCGCATTATCCGGATTACACAGCGTGTCGCCGGTGGTCACATCTTTCAGGCCGATTGCCGCGGCAATATCGCCTGCGCGAACTTCTTTGATTTCTTCACGTTTGTTGGCGTGCATCTGAACGATACGGCCAAAACGCTCGCGCGCGGATTTCACGGAGTTCAGCACCGTGTCGCCAGAGTTCACCACGCCAGAGTAAACGCGGAAGAACGTCAGGTTACCCACGAACGGGTCGGTGGCGATTTTAAATGCCAACGCAGCAAACGGTTCTTTATCGTCGGAATGACGCACCGCCGGCGTATCTTTACCATCGTCCAGAATACCGCTGATTGGCGGAACTTCGGTCGGCGACGGCAGATATTCGATTACGGCATCCAGCAATGCCTGCACGCCTTTGTTCTTGAACGCGGAACCACAGGTAACCAGAATGATTTCGTTGTTCAGAACGCGCTGACGCAATGCTTTTTTGATTTCTTCTTCGGACAGTTCTTCACCGCCCAGGTATTTGTCCATCAGCTCTTCTGAAGCTTCAGCTGCGGACTCAACCAGGTTCTGATGCCATTCTTCAGCCAGATCCTGCATATCAGCCGGGATATCTTCATAAGTGAAGGTGATGCCCTGATCGGCTTCATTCCAGTTGATCGCTTTCATTTTCACCAGATCGACAACGCCGGTGAAATGTTCTTCAGCGCCAATAGCTAACTGAAGCGGTACCGGATTCGCACCCAGACGGGTTTTGATCTGGCTTACCACTTTCAGGAAGTTCGCGCCCATGCGGTCCATTTTGTTAACGAACGCAATGCGCGGCACTTTGTATTTGTTCGCCTGACGCCATACGGTTTCAGACTGCGGCTGAACACCACCAACAGCACAGTAAACCATGACTGCGCCGTCAAGAACACGCATGGAACGTTCTACTTCGATCGTGAAGTCAACGTGTCCCG
Organism: Brenneria sp. g21c3; assembly: GCF_040240345.1. Taxonomy (NCBI): domain Bacteria; kingdom Pseudomonadati; phylum Pseudomonadota; class Gammaproteobacteria; order Enterobacterales; family Pectobacteriaceae; genus Brenneria; species Brenneria sp. g21c3. Next base: position 2,596 of record NZ_JBEIAB010000027.1, read on the forward strand.
GGGTGTCGATGATGTTGATACGATGGGGTTCATACTGCTTGGCCATACCTGACCAGAAAGCAGTTGTCGCAGCAGAAGTAATGGTGATCCCACGCTCCTGCTCCTGCGCCATCCAGTCCATGGTGGCCGCGCCGTCATGAACTTCACCGATTTTATGGTTCACACCGGTATAGAACAGAATACGTTCTGTCGTGGTGGTTTTACCGGCATCGATGTGTGCACTGATACCGATATTACGGTAGCGTGCAATAGGTGTTGTACGAGCCATTTGTTTCCTCTATATCCTAGGGCGTTCAATTAGTTAAGCCAAGCGGGTTGGCTTTTTGAAGCGCCCGCCTGGTTAGCATAACTACAGCGAAGGGATTACCAACGGTAGTGAGCGAACGCCTTGTTGGCTTCAGCCATACGGTGAACGTCTTCACGTTTCTTGACAGCAGTACCTTTGTTTTCCGCTGCATCAGAAAGTTCGTTCGCCAGGCGCAAAGCCATGGATTTATCACCGCGTTTACGAGCAGCTTCAACGATCCAACGCATTGCCAGGGCATTACGACGAACCGGACGGACTTCAACTGGTACCTGATAAGTAGAACCACCAACGCGGCGAGACTTAACTTCGACAGTCGGACGAACGTTGTCCAGCGCTACTTCAAAAGCTTCCAGGTGGTCTTTACCTGAACGCTGAGCCAGGGTCTCAAGCGCGGTATAGACGATTGCTTCGGCGGTAGATTTTTTGCCATCTACCATCAGGATATTTACAAATTTGGCCAACAGCTCTGATCCGAACTTAGGATCCGGCAGGATTTTACGTTGACCAATGACGCGACGACGTGGCATGGAAATACTCCGTTGTTAATTCAGGATTGTCCAAAACTCTACGAGTTTAGTTTGACATTTAAGTTAAAACGTTTGGCCTTACTTAACGGAGAACCATTAAGCCTTTGGCTTCTTCACGCCGTATTTGGAACGGGATTGCTTACGGTCTTTAACACCAGAGCAGTCCAGCGCGCCACGAACGGTGTGGTAACGAACACCTGGCAGGTCTTTAACACGACCGCCACGGATCAGGATCACGGAGTGTTCCTGTAGGTTATGACCTTCACCGCCAATATAGGAGGTAACTTCAAAACCGTTGGTTAAACGAACACGGCATACTTTACGCAGCGCGGAGTTCGGTTTTTTCGGGGTGGTGGTATATACGCGAGTACATACGCCACGTTTCTGCGGGCATGCTTCCAGCGCCGGAACGTTGCTTTTAACAACCTTCAGGGCGCGTGGCTTGCGTACCAGCTGGTTAATTGTTGCCATTCAAAAAGCTCCTGGTTTTTGCTTCGTAAACACGTAATAAATCATCTCGTACTTGCGCAGGGCAAAGTATGAGGACGCAGAATTTTAGGGCTGGCCGTGGAAGGAGTCAAGAAATATACAAAAATTCAGCGTTACCACGCCAGCTGTTGCGAATATTGCACCGTCAGTTGAACAAATTGATTATAGCTAATCAATGAAAAGTTGTTTGAAATTTGTGCAGCCAAGCCTCTGGCGTCGGCATCATTTTGCAAAACATACAATGGGATCGACGTATTAAGGAGACGGCTTGCCGTTTCGCTATTCGCCAGCGCGGCGATAACGCCGTCCTGCAACAGCACCAAGGCGTCTTCCGGTCCTAAACAACGTAAAAGCGCATCAATGTCGCAATGATAAGGAGAATGGGAAAGCGTATGCAACATGGGTAAAACACTCGCCGCTAAAATGAAAGTACGGCATGGTAATTCGCCAGCCGCTGTCTTAATGCCTCGGGGGGCAGGAGCGCCACATCCAGAACCCAATCGGTATCTAAAGCAATCCCCCGTTGCTGGAGAGATTCGGCGCAGACATAGCAGTGTTCGATGTCATACAGCGGCAGCACGCCAAACGTCGAAATATAGTCGCGCATTAAAATCTTTTCCGGCTGCTGCCCCGGCAGTAATTGCAATACGCCGTCGCCGATAAAGAAAACGCCGATATCTTCTGTCAACGCGGACATCGCAAGGAGCGCGTCCAGCCCTTCCCGACCGGACGCGCTACCATGAGGCGAGTGAGTAAAAACAAAAGCGACATGCTTCATGACTCGGCAACAACCAGGATCGCGCCGTCCATCTGCGCGGCGCCGGTGATCATGTTTTTCACATAGTCGGCGTGTCCCGGGCAGTCAACGTGCGCGTAGTGGCGAGTCGGGGTATCGTATTCAACGTGAGAAGTGTTGATGGTGATACCACGGGCTTTTTCTTCCGGCGCGTTATCGATCTGATCGAATGCACGGGCGGCGCCGCCGTAGGTTTTAGCCAGAACGGTAGTAATGGCGGCAGTCAGCGTTGTTTTACCATGGTCAACGTGGCCGATAGTACCGACGTTGAGATGGGGTTTTGTACGTTCAAATTTTTCTTTAGACACGGCGATATTCCTTACTCTAATGCTCTCCCCCTATGGAGAGAGCACGGTTCAATGTGTTAAACCCGGATTATTTACCACGGGCTTCAATAACGGCCTGAGCCACGTTGTTCGGCGCTTCAGCGTACTTCAGGAACTCCATGGAGTAAGAAGCACGACCCTGAGTCTGCGAACGCAGATCGGTAGCATACCCAAACATTTCGGATAACGGTACCTGGGCACGAATAGTCTTACCTGTCGCAGTATCTTCCATACCTTCGATGATACCGCGGCGACGGTTCAAGTCACCAATTACGTCGCCCATGTAGTCTTCAGGCGTTTCAACTTCAACTTTCATGACGGGTTCCAGCAGAACCGGCTTAGCGCGTTTAAATGCTTCTTTAAACGCGATAGACGCTGCCAATTTAAACGCCAATTCAGAGGAGTCGACATCGTGGTAAGAACCAAAATGCAAACGTACGCCCAAGTCTACAACCGGATAACCCGCCAGCGGGCCTGATTTCAACTGTTCCTGAACGCCTTTGTCAACAGCCGGGATGTATTCGCCAGGAATTACGCCGCCCTTGATTTCGTTGACAAATTCGTAGCCGGCACCGCCCGGTTCCAGCGGATACATGTCGATAACGACATGACCATACTGACCGCGACCACCAGACTGTTTCGCATGTTTCCCTTCCACGTCCTTAACGGTATCGCGGATGGTTTCACGGTAAGCAACCTGAGGTTTACCGATGTTGGCTTCAACGTTGAACTCACGACGCATACGGTCAACGATGATTTCCAGGTGCAGTTCGCCCATACCGGCGATGATGGTCTGGTTGGATTCTTCGTCGGTCCATACGCGGAAAGACGGGTCTTCTTTTGCCAGACGCCCCAGAGCCAGACCCATTTTTTCCTGGTCGGCTTTGGTTTTCGGTTCTACCGCGATGGAAATAACCGGTTCAGGGAATTCCATACGTTCCAGAATGATCGCATTATCCGGATTACACAGCGTGTCGCCGGTGGTCACATCTTTCAGGCCGATTGCCGCGGCAATATCGCCTGCGCGAACTTCTTTGATTTCTTCACGTTTGTTGGCGTGCATCTGAACGATACGGCCAAAACGCTCGCGCGCGGATTTCACGGAGTTCAGCACCGTGTCGCCAGAGTTCACCACGCCAGAGTAAACGCGGAAGAACGTCAGGTTACCCACGAACGGGTCGGTGGCGATTTTAAATGCCAACGCAGCAAACGGTTCTTTATCGTCGGAATGACGCACCGCCGGCGTATCTTTACCATCGTCCAGAATACCGCTGATTGGCGGAACTTCGGTCGGCGACGGCAGATATTCGATTACGGCATCCAGCAATGCCTGCACGCCTTTGTTCTTGAACGCGGAACCACAGGTAACCAGAATGATTTCGTTGTTCAGAACGCGCTGACGCAATGCTTTTTTGATTTCTTCTTCGGACAGTTCTTCACCGCCCAGGTATTTGTCCATCAGCTCTTCTGAAGCTTCAGCTGCGGACTCAACCAGGTTCTGATGCCATTCTTCAGCCAGATCCTGCATATCAGCCGGGATATCTTCATAAGTGAAGGTGATGCCCTGATCGGCTTCATTCCAGTTGATCGCTTTCATTTTCACCAGATCGACAACGCCGGTGAAATGTTCTTCAGCGCCAATAGCTAACTGAAGCGGTACCGGATTCGCACCCAGACGGGTTTTGATCTGGCTTACCACTTTCAGGAAGTTCGCGCCCATGCGGTCCATTTTGTTAACGAACGCAATGCGCGGCACTTTGTATTTGTTCGCCTGACGCCATACGGTTTCAGACTGCGGCTGAACACCACCAACAGCACAGTAAACCATGACTGCGCCGTCAAGAACACGCATGGAACGTTCTACTTCGATCGTGAAGTCAACGTGTCCCGGGGTGTCGATGATGTTGATACGATGGGGTTCATACTGCTTGGCCATACCTGACCAGAAAGCAGTTGTCGCAGCAGAAGTAATGGTGATCCCACGCTCCTGCTCCTGCGCCATCCAGTCCATGGTGGCCGCGCCGTCATGAACTTCACCGATTTTATGGTTCACACCGGTATAGAACAGAATACGTTCTGTCGTGGTGGTTTTACCGGCATCGATGTGTGCACTGATACCGATATTACGGTAGCGTGCAATAGGTGTTGTACGAGCCATTTGTTTCCTCTATATCCTAGGGCGTTCAATTAGTTAAGCCAAGCGGGTTGGCTTTTTGAAGCGCCCGCCTGGTTAGCATAACTACAGCGAAGGGATTACCAACGGTAGTGAGCGAACGCCTTGTTGGCTTCAGCCATACGGTGAACGTCTTCACGTTTCTTGACAGCAGTACCTTTGTTTTCCGCTGCATCAGAAAGTTCGTTCGCCAGGCGCAAAGCCATGGATTTATCACCGCGTTTACGAGCAGCTTCAACGATCCAACGCATTGCCAGGGCATTACGACGAACCGGACGGACTTCAACTGGTACCTGATAAGTAGAACCACCAACGCGGCGAGACTTAACTTCGACAGTCGGACGAACGTTGTCCAGCGCTACTTCAAAAGCTTCCAGGTGGTCTTTACCTGAACGCTGAGCCAGGGTCTCAAGCGCGGTATAGACGATTGCTTCGGCGGTAGATTTTTTGCCATCTACCATCAGGATATTTACAAATTTGGCCAACAGCTCTGATCCGAACTTAGGATCCGGCAGGATTTTACGTTGACCAATGACGCGACGACGTGGCATGGAAATACTCCGTTGTTAATTCAGGATTGTCCAAAACTCTACGAGTTTAGTTTGACATTTAAGTTAAAACGTTTGGCCTTACTTAACGGAGAACCATTAAGCCTTTGGCTTCTTCACGCCGTATTTGGAACGGGATTGCTTACGGTCTTTAACACCAGAGCAGTCCAGCGCGCCACGAACGGTGTGGTAACGAACACCTGGCAGGTCTTTAACACGACCGCCACGGATCAGGATCACGGAGTGTTCCTGTAGGTTATGACCTTCACCGCCAATATAGGAGGTAACTTCAAAACCGTTGGTTAAACGAACACGGCATACTTTACGCAGCGCGGAGTTCGGTTTTTTCGGGGTGGTGGTATATACGCGAGTACATACGCCACGTTTCTGCGGGCATGCTTCCAGCGCCGGAACGTTGCTTTTAACAACCTTCAGGGCGCGTGGCTTGCGTACCAGCTGGTTAATTGTTGCCATTCAAAAAGCTCCTGGTTTTTGCTTCGTAAACACGTAATAAATCATCTCGTACTTGCGCAGGGCAAAGTATGAGGACGCAGAATTTTAGGGCTGGCCGTGGAAGGAGTCAAGAAATATACAAAAATTCAGCGTTACCACGCCAGCTGTTGCGAATATTGCACCGTCAGTTGAACAAATTGATTATAGCTAATCAATGAAAAGTTGTTTGAAATTTGTGCAGCCAAGCCTCTGGCGTCGGCATCATTTTGCAAAACATACAATGGGATCGACGTATTAAGGAGACGGCTTGCCGTTTCGCTATTCGCCAGCGCGGCGATAACGCCGTCCTGCAACAGCACCAAGGCGTCTTCCGGTCCTAAACAACGTAAAAGCGCATCAATGTCGCAATGATAAGGAGAATGGGAAAGCGTATGCAACATGGGTAAAACACTCGCCGCTAAAATGAAAGTACGGCATGGTAATTCGCCAGCCGCTGTCTTAATGCCTCGGGGGGCAGGAGCGCCACATCCAGAACCCAATCGGTATCTAAAGCAATCCCCCGTTGCTGGAGAGATTCGGCGCAGACATAGCAGTGTTCGATGTCATACAGCGGCAGCACGCCAAACGTCGAAATATAGTCGCGCATTAAAATCTTTTCCGGCTGCTGCCCCGGCAGTAATTGCAATACGCCGTCGCCGATAAAGAAAACGCCGATATCTTCTGTCAACGCGGACATCGCAAGGAGCGCGTCCAGCCCTTCCCGACCGGACGCGCTACCATGAGGCGAGTGAGTAAAAACAAAAGCGACATGCTTCATGACTCTGCCTTAAAATCCGATTAAAACTGGATGACTCGATCGCAGGTCAGAGCGGATCGAGCCAGTTCGCCAAGACCGCTTAAGGTAAAGCCGTCCTGCAAATTCGCAGCCCCCAACTTTAGCTGTTCCGCCTGTTGACGGTCGGTTACCCCACGGCGCAACGCGGCGGCGACACAGACATTTAGCGTCGCCTGATGTTCCCGCGCCAGACGCTGCCAGGCCCGAACCAGATCAAACTCGTCGTTCGCCGGCGAGGTGAGCTGGTTGGCGTTCAGCACGCCTTCACGATAGAAGAACACGCTTTCCAACCGATGACCTTCATCCAGTAAAGCCTGCGCAAACTGCAACGCGCTGCTTGCTTGCTGCGTACCATAAGCGGGGCCGGTAACCAGCAGACAATAGCTCAGCATCAACGATCGTGTCCGCTGAAATCGCCGCTTTTAAACTGGCGGATATAAAGATACACGGTATGTTTGGAGATATTCAGACGCTCGGCGACCTGATTAATCGCGTCTTTGATATCAAAAATGCCTTTCTCATACAGACTCAGAACAATTTGCCGATTTTTCGCATTGTTGGACACATTGCGGTCCGCATTGACTTCTTCAATGGAAAACTCCAGCGTTTGCGCCACCAGATCGTCCACCGACGACGCGAAGTTCACCGAGGACGCGACCTCATGCGTCTCAGGGGGAATAAAGGTCTGCACTATCTGTGAAAAAGGCACATCCAGGTTCATATTGATACAGAGTAATCCAATCACCCGTTGTTCACGGTTACGAATCGCGATAGTGACCGACTTCATCAACACGCCGCTTTTAGCGCGGGTGAAATAAGCTTTCGAAACGCTACTATCTTCACCGGCCATGTCATGCAGCATACGTAATGCAAGATCGGTAATCGGCGAGCCGATTTTCCTGCCGGTATGTTCGCCGTTGGCGATACGCACGGCGGAACATTTCAAATCATCAAGCGAGTGCAGCACGATTTCACAGTGCTCACCGATCAACATGGCCAATCCATCGACCACCGCTTCATACGATTTCAGGATCTCATAATCCGTTTGGCTAAACGGACGTTCATCCAGCAAATCAAGGTCATAAGATTCGCCAGACACAAGCGAACTAGACATGGCAGACACCATCCTCAACGTCATTTATTTGTTGTCTTGACAGGGAACATAGTCTAGCAAATGTCCACACTCTCGTCCCTGAAATTCACGGTTTCGTTTCTGAACGGTGAACTTACTCATCTTTATTGTATAAAAAAACCGCGGGCGCATGGCCCGCGGTTGATATCTCATCAGTTGATGGGACTGATGAATTACTTCGCGCTTTTCTCTTCTGCGGCGGGTTTTGCCGCTTTGGCGTCATCGGCCGCTTTCACATCAGCTGCTGATTTGATATCCAGCAGCTCAACGTCGAACACCAGCGTGGAGTTGGCCGGGATCCCCGGCACGCCGTTTTCGCCGTAAGCCAGCGTCGGCGGGATAACCAGCTTGATCTTGCCGCCTTTCTTGACGTGTTTTAACCCTTCCGTCCAGCCGGGAATCACCCCGTCAAGTTGGAAAGACAACGGCTCGCCGCGTTTGTAGGAGTTGTCGAATTCGCTACCGTCAACCAGCGTGCCTTTGTAGTTAACGACAACCGTATCGCTGTCTTTCGGCGCGCTGCCGTTGCCTTCTTTCTCAACCTGATACAGCAGACCGGATTCAGTTTTCTTCACGCCTTTTTCTTTGGCGAAAGCATCACGATATTTCGTGCCTTTATCCGCATTGTCTTTGGCGTCCTGCTTCATTTTGGTTTCAGCCGCCGCTTTTACCCGGCCTTCGAAGCCTTGCAGCGTTTTTTCAATTTCTTCGTCAGTCAGTTTGCTCTTATCGGCAAACGCGTCCTGAACACCGGCAATCAACTGATCCTTATCCAGCTTAATACCCAGTTTTTCTTGTTCTTTGAGGGAGTTATCCATGTAACGCCCCAGCGATGCGCCTAACGCATAAGCCGCGGCCTGCTCATCATTCTTGAATTTGGCCGTCGCAGCCGTATCAGAGGCCTGCGCCGTTTCCGCCGCCAGAGCCTGGCCTGCGTTCAGAGTCAGAGCCATCGTTGTTGCTAACAGCGTTACTTTAAACAGTGATTTCATCCATTTCTCCAGCATCTGGAGCTACGCGCTCCAGCCATCATTAAAAATACATTCGCGACTACTATAACTGCGCGCACGAAGACAACACAACGACACACGCGACAATCCTTTGATAAAAAACATTTCATCGTTTTTTAACGCCGTTCTCGACGGCCGGACCGCATAGCCCGAAAGGCGAGCCTCGGAAATAGTGTGAGCTGAACCTGCTCAGATCGCTTATTGCGCCTTATTCCGACCGTTTTTACTACCAGAAGTTTCTGCTTTCTGACAAACTTATGGGTAATAGGCTGTAAGCTGTAGGGGGAATGCCAGTGTCATCGCTTGAAGAACGGCTCGAACTATTGGAAAGCCGTCAGGCTTTTCAGGAAGTGACGATAGAAGAGTTGAACCAAACGCTTATTCAACACGAAAGGGAAATCAGTCGGCTACGCGAGCAGGTACGCCTGTTGACGGAGAGGTTACGCACCCAGCAAACGTCGTTAATCGCGCCGCAGTCGGAAGAAACGCCGCCGCCGCACTATTGAATCATCTCACGTTATCGGAGATCGCCGGACCGGCATAAAACGCATCAGGGCGGAAGCGAACGCCTCTGCCCTGATGCTATTACCGAATAAGCCGACGACGATTCGCGCCAACAGCCGGCGTTCGCCTCAGCTCAAACGGATTAGTGGCAACCGCATCCGCCGTTGCCGCAGCAGCCGTCGCCGTGTTCATGATCGTGTTCGCCGTGAACGTGACCATGCTCCAGCTCTTCTTCCGTCGCTTCGCGAATGGCCACGACTTCAACGTTAAAGCTCAGATTTTGACCGGCCAGCATATGGTTGCCGTCAACCACGACGTGATCGTCTTCCACTTCAGTAATTTCAACCGGCACCGGCCCCTGATCGGTTTCAGCCAGGAAACGCATGCCGACCTGAAGTTCGTCCACGCCCATAAATACGTCTTTAGGCACGCGTTGAACCAGGTTTTCATCATAACTGCCATAAGCATCGTTAGACGCGATATTAACGTCAAAATGGTCGCCCACCGCACGGCCTTCCAGCGCATTTTCCAGACCGGAAATCAAAGAGCCATGACCATGCAGATAGTCCAACGGCGCACTCACCGGAGACTCATCAACCAATACACCGTCTTCTGTTCGTACCTGATAGGCCAGACTGACCACCAGATCTTTTGTTACTTTCATGATATCTCCTACCGTTGGAAATCAAACTGGCGCAAATTGTAGCTGAAAAAAATCCCGATGTACCGCCCACAATAAAAAAACGTCGGGAACGTTTTTCAACGTCACGCAGTGACGGCCCAGCGGGCAAGTCCCATGGATGGGACGCGTCAAAAAACGTCGGGAACGTTTTCCCGTGAGGGGGATAACATCGCCATGCCTATTTAGGATGAAAAATGCCGATAATCTCATCCGCCGATCGCCCGGCGGCCCGCCGCGGCTGATCCGGACGCGTCTGTCGATAGCCGCACTTAACGCATACCACCACTTCCGTTTGATCTTCATACCCGACGGCCAAGGTATCCTGCGTCCGACATTCAGGGCAGATCGCCCCGGCGATAAAGCGTTTACGCATCTTATCCCGACCTATTTCAGCTTAGACATTATTCAAATTCATCCCAATCGTCCTGCCGACGACGCTCATGCAGCATTTCCCGTTGAAAGATATCTTCCAGCTCGCGCCGGGCTTCTTTCACCCGGGAGATATGCGCCCCGTCGTTCTGCAACTGCGGCATCAGTTCCCGCAACATGCGCATATCCAGACGACGAAAGTGCTGCTGGGCGCGATAGGCCTGATGAGGATGCATCCCCAGCGATATCAGCGCCTTGCGGCCCAACTCCAGCGAGCTGGAGAAGGTTTCACGGGAAAAATGCTTAACCCCCGCCAGCAACAGTTCATGCGCTTCGACGCGGCCGCGCGCCCGGGCCAGAATTTCCAGATGCGGGAAATGCAGCTGGCACAAATGCACTATCGCCATGGTATCTTCCGGCGTATTGCTGGTGATAACGATGGACTGCGCTTTCTCCGCGCCCGCCGAACGCAATAGTTCCAGCTCCGTCGCATCACCATAGTATACTTTATAACCATAACCGCGCATCAGACTGACTGCGCTGATATCGCGTTCCAGCACCGTAATGCGCATTTTATTCGCCATCAGCAAGCGGCCGATCACCTGCCCGAAGCGCCCGAATCCCACCACGATCACCTGCGGCTCATCGTCGGCGACATAGGGTTTCTCGTCAGGCGCTTCCAGGGGGTTATAGCGCCGAATCAGGATCCGATCGATAAGCTGCATTAACAGCGGCGTGGTCATCATCGACAGCGTTACCGTCACCAACAGCAGCGGCAGTTGATCGCCCTGCAAAACCTTGTACGTCGAAGCGGCGGAAAACAGCACAAACGCAAACTCACCGCCCTGGCTCAATACGCCGGCAAATTGTAAACGCTCCGAGCGGCGCATGCGGTTAATACGGGCCAGCACATAAAGCACCGTGCCTTTTACGGCTACCAGCGCCAGTACGGCAATCAGCACTTCCACGATATGGACATAGAGAACGCCCAGATTTAACGCCATCCCGACGGAGATGAAGAACAACCCGAGCAGCAGTCCTTTAAACGGCTCAATGGCGATTTCCAGCTCATGCCGATACTCGCTTTCAGCCAACAGCACGCCGGCGATAAACGTCCCCAGCGCCATTGAAAATCCTAACGCTTCCATAAAAAGCGCCGATCCCAGCACCAGCAGCAAAGCCGCCGCGGTAAAAACTTCCCGCACGCCGGAAGCGGCGATAAAACGGAATAGCGGACGCACCAGATAACGGCCGCCTATCAGCATACCGGCGAACGCCGCGACCTTGAGCGCGACCTGACTCCAGTCATCAATCTCGCCCTGAACCCCCGCCAAAATAGGCACCAGGGCGAGGGCCGGAATCACCGCCAGATCCTGAAACAGCAGGACGGAAAATCCCAATTGTCCGGACTCGTTGCGATTCATTCCCTTTTCACGCATCAGTTGCAACGCCATCGCCGTCGACGACATCGCCAACCCTACCCCGCCGATCAACGCCGACTGCCAGGAGAAGTTCATCAGATACAGCGCGCCCCCCAGAAGCAGCGTGCTCAACCCGACCTGCGCGGCGCCGACGCCGAAAATGGAGCGCCGCAGCGTCCACAGTTTTTTCGGGTTCAGTTCCAGTCCGATGATAAACATCAGAAAAACGACGCCAAGCTCGGAAAAGTGCAGAATAGCGTCAACATCGCGGATAAAACCCAATCCCCAGGGGCCGATGGCAATCCCGGCGATCAGATAACCCAGCACGGCGCCAATGCCGATTCGCGCCGCAATCGGCACGGCGAGCACCGCCACAAACAAAAACAGAACGCCTGCGGTAAGCAGCGTAGAGCTTTCCATATCAGCGTTCCTCGTGAGCGAAAGGAGAAGCCAGCCATTGGGCATAAGCCAGTTCATAACCGGACAAAACATCTGGGGGCAGACGGCGCGCCCAATAAACGATCATGGGTTTAATCCAGTGCATACGGCACAGAGACGCGGTCATCTCAAACGGACGCAGAAAATCCTCCATCGGATAGCGGCTCTTGCCCCCGGCCCGGTAGGCTTCCTCCGGTTCGCCGGTGGTAATCACCGATCGCCAGTATTTTCCCGCCAGCGCGTTGCCGCCGGCCCCGTTGGCGAAACCGCGCGATAACACCCGGTCAAACCACTCTTTTAACAAGGCCGGGCAACTGTAGGTATAAAACGGGTGTTGAAACACAATGACCTGATGTTCGCGCAGCAACTGCTGCTCATGATAAATATCGATAAAAAAATCAGGATAATGCGCATACAGATCGTGTACGGTGACATTATCCAACTGTTGTGCCGGTTGCAGTAAAACCCGGTTTGCTACCGAATCTTGTGATTCCGGATGGGCATACAGCAGCAGAATCTTGGGTGGCTGCGACATCATTCCCCTCCAAAGCGTCGTCATGGTTGTCATTTTCCGCTACCATGCAGCGCTACGACTAAAAAGCAGGGCATAATCGCTCCTGATATCAAGTCAATAATTTAACATACTCTGAACATACGGCGCTTTATGATTGTTTTCTCCTCGCTGCAAATTCGACGTGGTGTACATGTTCTGCTGGATAACGCGACGGCGACCATTAACCCCGGCCAGAAAGTGGGGCTGGTGGGCAAGAACGGCTGTGGTAAATCTACCCTGTTGGCATTACTGAAAGGTGAAATCAGCGCCGACGGCGGCAGCGCCACGTTCCCGCAGGGATGGGCGCTGGCCTGGGTGAATCAGGAAACGCCGGCGCTGGACGTACCGGCGCTTGATTACGTCATTGATGGCGACCGGGAATTCCGCCAGCTTGAGACGGCGCTGCAACTCGCCAACGACGACAATGACGGCCATGCCATTGCGACGCTGCACGGCAAACTGGACGCCATTCAGGCCTGGACGATTCAGGCCAGAGCCGCCAGTTTACTTAACGGGCTCGGTTTCTCGCAGGATCAGTTACAGCAACCGGTCAGCGCCTTTTCCGGCGGCTGGCGCATGCGCCTCAATCTGGCTCAGGCGCTCATTTGCCGCTCCGATCTGCTGTTGCTCGACGAACCCACCAACCACCTCGATCTGGATGCGGTGATCTGGCTGGAGAAATGGCTGAAAAGCTATCCGGGGACGCTGGTGCTGATTTCGCACGACCGTGATTTTCTCGATCCCATCGTCAATAAGATTTTGCACATCGAGCAACAAACGCTTAACGAGTACACCGGCAATTACAGCTCTTTCGAACGGCAGCGGGCCACGCGGCTGGCGCAGCAGCAATCGCTGTATGAACATCAGCAGGAGCGGGTCGCGCATCTGCAACATTACATCGACCGTTTCCGCGCCAAAGCGACCAAAGCCAAACAGGCGCAAAGCCGGATAAAAATGCTGGAGCGCATGGAAATGATTGCGCCGGCGCATGTGGACAACCCCTTCCGCTTCAGCTTCCGGGCGCCGGAGTCGCTGCCCAACCCCTTGCTGCGCATGGAGAAAGTCAGCGCCGGTTATGGCGACAAGCTGATTTTGGAATCGATCAAACTGAATCTGGTGCCGGGGTCGCGCATCGGCCTGCTGGGGCATAACGGCGCGGGGAAATCGACGCTGATCAAGCTGCTGGCGGGAACGCTGGAACCGATTCAGGGGGAAATCGGGCTGGCGAAAGGCGTGAAGCTGGGCTACTTCGCCCAGCATCAGTTGGAATTCCTGCGCGCCGATGAATCGCCGTTACAGCATATGGTGCGTCTGGCGGAACGGGAAACCGAGCAGCAACTGCGCGATTACCTCGGCGGCTTCGGTTTTCAGGGCGACAAAGTCACGGAAATCACCGAGCGTTTCTCCGGAGGAGAAAAAGCCCGGCTGGTGCTGGCGCTTGTCGTCTGGCAGCGCCCGAATCTGTTGCTGCTCGACGAACCCACCAACCACCTGGATCTCGATATGCGGCAGGCGCTGACAGAAGCGTTGATCGATTTCGAGGGCGCGCTGGTGGTGGTATCGCACGATCGGCACCTGATTCGCTCAACAACCGATGACCTCTATCTGGTTCACGATCGCAAGGTCGAGCCTTTCGACGGCGATCTGGAGGATTACCAGCAGTGGCTGACGGACAGACAGCGCCAGGACAGCGCCGCCGACGAAACGCCCAAAGAAAACGCCGCCAACAGCGCTCAGGCCAGAAAAGAGCAAAAGCGGCGGGAAGCCGAACTGAGAGCACAGACGCAACCGCTGCGCAAACAAATCGCCCGGCTCGAACAGCAGATGGAAAAACTGGGCGCGGCGCTGGAAGCCGTTGAGGCCAGGCTGGCGGATACCGGGCTTTACGATATCAGCCGTAAAGCCGAACTCACGGACTGCCTACAGCAGCAGATAAAGGCGAAAACGGATTTGGAAGAAACTGAAATGGCGTGGCTTGAGGCGCAGGAACAGCTAGAGCAAATGAATCAGCAGCTCTCGTCTTAGCCTTTCTCTGGCGCGGACCGATAGGCAGATTATCGGTCCGCGCCGAATGACTAATGCCAAATCAGCAAGACACAGGCGGCCGTCAGCAATCCCATCGAGACGTTGAAGATAATCCAGGCTTTTTTACTGCGCAACAAACGGCCGATCAGAGTGCCGAATCCGAGCCATATCGCGCCGGCGACCAGATTCACCAGTACGATGCCAAGACTTATCGCCGCCACCGAGTGATGATATTCCCTCCCCGGCAGGCTAAAACTGGCTACCGCCCCCAACGCCATCAGCCAGGCTTTGGGATTGAGGAATTGCAGCAGCCACCCTTGATAAAACCGAATCGGCCGCGGCGGCGCGTCCAGGGTTTCCAGCTTTTCGTAAGCGGCGGTGGCGACTTTCCACGCCAGCCAAAGCAGATACAAGCTGCCAAGCACTTTCAGCATGAAATGCAAAGAGGGATAGATGAGGATCAGGCTGCCTACGCCAAATGCCACCAGCAATAAAATGCTCTGCATGCCAAACATGATGCCAATCATCAACCACAAAGAGCGGAAAAAACCAAAATTGGCGCCGGACGTGGTCAGCAACATATTGTTCGGGCCTGGCGTAATGGCGGCAACCCAGAGAAAACCTAACATCGACAGAAACAAGCTCAGTTCCATGTAACGGGTGCCCCTCACCCTGAAGCGTTTTTGCGGTATAGTTGGTCACGAATGCATTGTTAAGCGGCAGCATTGAAGCTAACAGTGTGATATTAATCGCACAAGTTCGGATACCAATATTTTTATTCATATTACGTATGACGCTTTCCGCCCGGCTTGAGAAGCGCATTCCAGCCTGGCTTACTCAATTTCTGGACAAACAATCGTGATTATTCCCTGGCAACAACTCGAACCCGAAACACTGGAAAATCTCATCGAATCTTTCGTTCTCCGGGAAGGAACGGATTACGGCGAGCAAGAACGGACGCTGCAACAGAAAGTCGCTGATGTGCGCCGGCAGTTGGAATCAGGCGAGGTCGTGCTGGTATGGTCTGAGTTGCATGAAACAATTAACATCATGCCGCGCCGTCAGTTTAATGCGGGCGGGCATCCCCCTCACTAAGCGCTGGCAAAGCACTAAAAGAAGATGTATCTGTATTACAGACCATGCTAACAACGATGAAAACAGCCTGAGGTTGACGACATTCCCTATCGCAGCCAGACCGAGATGAACCGCCGGGCGGCAGAGCGACAGATCCCGGCGGGGTTCGTCGCGGAGGTCGGCCCCGTCTGATACCTTTTCTTTTTTGATGGCGTATTCGCCACCATGACGGAGTAAATCGTCTTATGTCGCATAAGCATCCGATTATTGCCGTGACCGGCTCCAGCGGCGCGGGAACCACAACAACCAGTCTGGCCTTTCACAAGATCTTTCATCAACTGAACATGCGCCCCGCCCAGCTTGAAGGTGATAGCTTTCACCGTTATACCCGGCCGGAAATGGATATGGAAATTCGCAAGGCGCGAGATCTTGGCCGTCATATCAGCTATTTCGGCCCGGAGGCCAATGATTTCAGCCTGCTGGAGCAATCCTTCATCGAATATGGTCGGCACGGGCGAGGGAAAACGCGTAAATATCTTCATACCTATGATGAAGCCATTCCCTACAATCAGGTACCCGGTACATTCACGCCGTGGGAACCCATGCCCGAACCGACCGACGTGCTGTTTTATGAAGGACTGCACGGCGGCGTGGTGACCGACCAGCACAACGTGGCGCAGCATGTCGACTTACTGGTCGGCGTGGTGCCTATCGTCAACCTGGAATGGATTCAAAAACTGATCCGTGATGTGAATGAACGCGGCCACTCGCGCGAAGCGGTCATGGATTCGGTCGTCCGTTCGATGGATGATTACATCTCGTACATTACGCCGCAGTTTTCACGTACCCATATCAACTTCCAGCGGGTTCCCACCGTGGACACCTCCAACCCCTTCGCGGCCAAATCCATCCCTTCGCTGGACGAGAGCTTTGTGGTGATCCATTTTCAGGGGCTGGACAATATTGATTATCCCTATCTGCTGGCGATGTTGCAGGGATCGTTTATTTCCCATATCAACACGCTGGTCGTGCCGGGCGGGAAGATGGGTCTGGCGATGGAATTAATTATGGCGCCATTGGTTCAGCGTTTGCTGGAAGGGAAGAAAATCGAATAGTCGCTCGAAAAAAAGCACGGCGGCAGAAACCAGGTCGCTACCGTGCCTGCTCCGGTTCAACGCGGTTATGCCAATTCCCGGACCTCATGGCTGTGGGTCACCTCTACCGCTTTAGCCAGCATCAGCGCCACGGAGCAATAGCGCTCCGCAGACAGCGCGACCGCGCGTTCTACGGCTTTCTCGGTCAACCCTTTGCCGGAGACGATAAAATGCAGGTTGATATGGGTAAACAGACGCGGCGCCTCCGCTTTCCGCTGCGACGTGAGTTTAACCTCGCAGTCGGCAACATCGTTGCGCCCTTTTTGCAATATGGACACCACATCAATCGCGCTGCATCCGCCCACCGACATCAATACCATTTCCATTGGACTTGGCGCTTTATCCCCCGAATTTCCATCCATTAAAATCTGATGTCCGGAAGATGATTCGCCAAGGAATGTTAAGCCTTCAACCCACTTCACTCGAGCCTGCATGGTACCCTCCGCTAAAAAATTTTTGAAAATTTATATCGTTACTGTACAAAATCATCTGATAACCAGAGCTTTATCATGCTGAAGTGAGACAACACAAGACACGTCCTTCAAGCTGTGTTAAAAACAAGAACAGTATCTGCCTTATTCTGGACAAACTCAGATGCCGGGGAGATGATGACGTCGCCAAATAAAGGCTCCAGTATATTCCCTGACGTCGTTCTGCCTACACTGAATTTGAACTTTTAACAGTAAATACGCCGTACAGGGAACTCTGAGCCCTGTGAATTGCGCAGTGACTGACAACAGAGGATGATATCGAATGGTTCTCGGCAAACCGCAAACAGACCCGACTCTTGAATGGTTCCTTTCTCATTGCCATATCCACAAGTACCCATCGAAGAGTACGCTTATTCACCAAGGTGAAAAAGCAGAGACGCTTTACTACATCGTGAAAGGCTCCGTCGCCGTGCTGATCAAAGATGAAGAAGGCAAGGAAATGATTCTTTCTTATCTGAATCAGGGCGATTTTATCGGCGAACTCGGCCTGTTTGAGGAAGGTCAGGAGCGCAGCGCCTGGGTGCGGGCGAAAACAGCGTGTGAAGTTGCTGAAATTTCTTATAAAAAATTCCGACAACTGATCCAGGTTAACCCCGATATCCTGATGCGCCTGTCGGCTCAGATGGCCAGCAGACTGCAAGTGACTTCAGAAAAAGTCGGCAATTTGGCTTTCCTCGACGTAACGGGGCGTATTGCTCAGACCTTGTTGAACCTGGCGAAACAACCGGATGCCATGACCCACCCGGACGGCATGCAAATAAAAATCACGCGTCAGGAAATCGGCCAGATTGTCGGCTGTTCACGCGAGACCGTAGGGCGGATACTTAAAATGTTAGAAGACCAAAATTTGATCTCCGCACATGGTAAAACCATTGTGGTTTACGGCACTCGCTAAACCACAATAATTACCCGACGACAAAAAAGCGTGAGATTTTCTCACGCTTTTTTTTATCCGATATATTTATCAACGATAATATTATTATTCAAAAATAAACAATCCCAATTCAATTGAGCGAATTTATCAAATCCGCTCAATATGAGAAGGGAGGCTGGTTCGGGAATCCAATCAGGGCAGGACTTTCGCTGACTGGATTACAATCGGTTTGGCGGGCACATTTTGATACGGGCCGACGTTTTCAGTCTGCACCTGGGCAATTTTATCCGCCACCTCCATGCCTTTGACTACCTTGCCGAACACCGCATAGCCGAAATCGCGCTGACCGTGATCGAGAAACGCATTGTCTGCCACGTTGATAAAGAATTGACTGGTGGCGCTGTCTTTTTCCGCCGTACGCGCCATCGAAATAGTGCCGCGCAGATTGCGTAACCCATTATCCGCTTCGTTAACGATCGCCGCGTTGGTCGCTTTCTGCTTCATATCGCTGGTGAAACCGCCCCCTTGAATCATGAAGCCGGGGATAACCCGATGAAACGTCGTCCCGTTATAAAAACCGCTATTAACGTACTCGACAAAATTCTTCACCGAAACCGGTGCTTTTTGATTATCCAACGCCAGTTCAATATTTCCTGCCGATGTGGTCAGTAAAACATGCGTGGTGCCGGAAGCAGCAAACGCTGGAGAAAAAGCAGTGAGTGATATAAAGGCTGCTGCCGCAACCAGAGTACGTTTGAGCATGAGAATTCCTTTTTGAAGAAATCGACTACAGAAAGCGTAGTGATTGTATGTATCCGCACTCCTTAGCGCCACCCATTTACTTTTTTTTACGTATGGCCGGCATACCGTAACCCATTGTTAAATACCGTGCGGCGTTATGCCGACCTTATCGCATGAGAAAGAAGCGGCATGTCTGCCGGTGATGTCGCCTGAACAGGTATTTCGAATAATAGAACGCCTTTCGGTTCAATCCGCGGCCATGCTGGGATACCGATACCAACGTCCAGTGAATTATTGGTCACCAGCCCATTGAAAAAACAGCAATTTCGCCTATATGATGGTCGCGGCCTGCAAAATGAGTCCCCACCCGCCGCAGATGAGGACATCCAGGTTAACAACGGCAGTGTGTCACTGAAACCTTATCCATCGCTGACGGCGGATAAACTATCACCATCGACATCGCTCCTCCGTATTCCGTCCCGACGGCAGGCGGTTTTATCAACCTAAATTTACCAAGAGGCACCACATGGATTTCCTGCCAATATTCTGTCAGTTACGCGATAAGCCTTGTTTATTGGTGGGCGGTGGAGAAGTGGCCGAACGTAAAGCCAGGTTATTATTGGATGCCGGCGCCATTCTTACGGTGAACGCCATCAGTTTCAACGAGAAATTTATCCGCTGGCAGGACCAAAAGCGGGTGACGCTGGCGCAGGGTTGCTTTGATCCCAAACTGTTAACCGGCACATGGCTGGTGATTGCCGCCACTGACGATCGTGAAACCAATCAACAAGTTTACGACTACGCCAGTCAGCAACAAATTTTCTGCAACAGCGTGGATGACGTTCAGAGCGCCAGCTTCATTATGCCTTCCATTATTGACCGTTCTCCCCTGATGGTCGCCGTATCGTCCGGAGGAAGCGCGCCGGTACTGGCGCGGATATTGCGTGAAAAACTGGAAAGCCTCCTGCCGCTGCATCTGGGTCAGTTGGCCGCCTTTGCCGGGAAACTGCGTCAACGCGTGCAAAACCGCTTCAGAAAATCGGATACCCGCCGGCGTTTCTGGGAAAAACTGTTTATCCACGATCGGCTGATGCAATCGCTGGCCAATAACGATACCGCCAGCGTCCAGCAGCTCACCGAGCAGTTGTTCTCCGAACCGCTCGATGACAGAGGCGAAGTGACGCTGGTGGGCGCCGGTCCTGGCGATGCCGGTCTGTTAACGCTGAAAGGCTTACAGAAACTGCAACAGGCCGATATCGTGGTTTACGATCGTCTGGTGTCGCAAGGCGTGCTTAACCTGATCAGGCGCGATGCCGAGCGTATTTTTGTCGGTAAACAGTTGGGGCATCACTGCATTCCCCAGGAACAGATTAATCAGCTATTGCAGGAAAAAGCGCTGGCGGGAAAACGGGTTGTACGCTTGAAAGGCGGCGATCCGTTCATATTCGGCCGCGGCGGCGAAGAGCTGGAACATCTGCAACAAGCCGGGATCCCGTTCTCGGTGGTGCCGGGAATTACCGCCGCATCCGGTTGTTCAGCCTATAGCGGCATTCCATTGACGCACCGCAATTACTCGCAAGGCGTACGGTTAATCACCGGCCACGTCCAACATAACACCGAGCTCGATTGGGCTAGCCTGGCAGCCGAAAGACAAACGCTGGTGTTTTACATGGGGCTTCAGCAGGCTGATTATATTCAGCGGAAATTGATAGAACAGAAACTCCCGGAGACCGTACCGGTGGCGCTGGTCGAAAACGGCACTTCCGCGACGCAGAGGGTGTTCACCGGACAGCTTTCCCAACTTGGGGAACTGGCAAAACAGGCCGTCAGTCCGAGCTTGATCATTGTCGGCGACGTTGTCGGTCTGAGAGAGAAACTGAACTGGTTTACTCAGCGTTCGGAATGAACCCCATCCCGGATGGATGTGTTCCCGCCGCTGCCGCGGTAATGGGAGAAAAGCGAAAGGGCTGGAGAATATCGCCAGCCCTTTTTTAGCCTTCAGCGCGAGGGGTTACGGGCGGCCGACAAACCCAACCGCTTCATACACTTTCTTCAACGTTTCCAGCGCGCGCGCGCTGGCCTTTTCCGCCCCGTCACGCATGATTTGTTGTAATAAGGCCTCGTCATTGCGGAAGTGGTGATAACGCGCCTGCAAGTCCGTCAGCATGCCGGATACCGCATCGGCGACCGCGCCTTTGAGGTGGCCGTACATCTGGCCGCTGAATTCCTGCTCCAGTTCGGCAATGGTTTTACCGGTTACCGCAGACAGGATATCCAGCAGGTTGGAAACCCCCGCTTTATTCACCACGTCATAACGCACGACGGGCGGCTCATCCGAGTCCGTCACCGCGCGTTTGATTTTCTTCACCACCGATTTAGGATCTTCCAGCAGGCCGATAACGTTATTGCGGTTATCGTCCGATTTGGACATCTTTTTGGTCGGTTCCAGCAAAGACATCACCCTAGCGCCCGACTTCGGAATAAACGGCTCGGGAACCCGGAAAATATCGCCGTAAAGCGAGTTAAAGCGCTGGGCGATATCACGGCTCAGCTCCAGATGCTGTTTCTGGTCTTCGCCCACCGGCACCTGCGCGGTTTGATATAACAGAATATCCGCCGCCATCAGCACCGGGTAATCAAACAGACCGGCATTGATATTTTCGGCATAGCGCGAAGATTTATCCTTAAACTGCGTCATACGGCTCAGTTCGCCGAAGTAGGTGTAGCAGTTCAGCACCCAGCTCAGTTGGGTATGCTCAGGGACATGCGACTGAACGAAGATGGTGCTCTTTTGCGGATCGATGCCGCAGGCCAGATACAACGCCAGCGTATCCAGCGAGGCTTTTCTCAACTGTTGCGCATCCTGACGCACGGTGATGGCGTGCAGGTCGACGATACAGTAGATGCAATCGTAGTCATCCTGCATATTGACCCACTGACGCAACGCACCCATGTAGTTACCAATGGTCAGTTCACCAGACGGTTGTGCTCCGCTAAATACAATGGGCTTGCTCATACTAATGCTTCCTGATTTTTTGAAGATGACGACCCGACGAGGGGCAATAAATCGGCAAAACGGTCCAGCACAATATCCGGATGACTCAACTCGATCGCTTCACCATAGTTATATCCATAGGTCATGCCGACGCATGGGCAGCCGGCAGCCTGGGATGCCTGAATATCATTACGAGAATCGCCGACGAACAGCAATTCGCTCGCGCGCAATCCCAACTTGCCCAATACCAGATACAGGGGAGCCGGATGCGGCTTTTTAGCGATGACATCATCACCGCCGATAATAAGGGAAAAATACGCGTCAATGCCCAACGATGCCAGTAACGGCGCAACAAACGGCGTCGGTTTATTGGTCACGATCGCCATCGGCAATTGTTGCGCGGCCAGTTGAGCCAGCGTCTCTTTCACCTGGGGAAACAGCTCGCTGCCGCTGTCGACCGTTTGCGCATAATAGCTATCGAACATCTCGCGGGTAGTACGGATGCGCTGCGGCGTCGGCTCCACGCCGGCCCAGGTGAGCGCGCGCTCCACCATAATATCCGCGCCGTTGCCGATCCAGGCGGCGACCCGCGCTTCACCCGCGGCGGGAAGGGATTGCGCCTGCAACGCTAAATCGATCGCGGCGGCCAGGCCCGGCACGCTGTTGATCAACGTGCCATCCAGGTCAAACGCCAGCCCCCGAATGGACAAAGTATTATTCATGCGCCACCTTCGCCAGTTCGCCGCGCATCTGGTCAATCACCGCGCGATAGTCAGGCTGGTTGAAAATCGCGGAGCCCGCGACAAACATATCGGCGCCCGCCGCCGCAATCGCACCGATATTGTCGACCTTCACGCCGCCATCCACTTCCAGACGGATGTCATAGCCGCCGTCGTCAATCAGCTTGCGCACCTGACGCAATTTATCGAACGTGGACGGAATGAATGACTGCCCGCCAAATCCGGGGTTAACCGACATCAGCAAAATAATGTCCAGCTTATCCATCACGTAATCAAGGTAGCTGAGCGGCGTGGCGGGGTTGAACACCAGACCGGCCTTACAGCCGTGATCTTTGATCAGTTGCAGGGAACGATCGACATGCTCAGAAGCTTCCGGGTGAAACGTAATGAAACTGGCGCCCGCCTGGGCGAAGTCGGGAATAATCCGGTCAACCGGCTTTACCATCAAATGCACGTCGATCGGCGCCGTGATGCCGTAATCCCGCAGTGATTTCAACACCTGCGGCCCCATCGTCAGATTGGGTACATAGTGGTTATCCATCACATCGAAGTGAACCACGTCGGCGCCTGCCGACAGTGCGTTAGCGGTATCTTCGCCAAGCCGGGCAAAGTCGGCCGACAGAATAGACGGGGCGATTAAAAACGGTTTCATTCGCTTCTCCAAACGATAAAGTCTGAATTCCTGCTGCCTGAGATGCCTGTTTAATCATCCCGTTCAGCGAGGTTCTTTAAACTATACCCGCATTTTCCAGGCCGCTAGCGTATCAGTCCGACCGCACAGCTTGAAGTCCACCGGGTATGCGCGCTGTTGAACAACCTGCTTCCAGTCGATCTTTTTATCTCGTTATCACTCTACTCAGCTTACAACCGGTTGCGATCCGATTCACATAACCACGATCAACAATACCGTTATCAACAATATAAGGCTAAAAGCTCGTTTACTTTACTCCGCCCCAGAATATTGCGGCTAATCGTCCGGCGCGCTTTTACCACATAGAGAGACGCTTCCTGATACCACTCGCGCGTCAGCAGCGTATCGTGATTGGAAATCAGCACCGGGATCTGATTCTCAACCGACAGACGATGCGCCAGGCGCGCCAGATTCTGCTGATCGGCGGTATTGAAATTATTGGTATGATAAGCCGTAAAATTCGCGGTCGCGGATAATGGCGCATAGGGAGGATCGCAATAAACCACCGAACCGGGCGCAGCGTTGATCAAGGTCTGCTGATAATGCTCACAAACAAACGTCGCGCTTCTGGCCTTAAAAGCAAACCAGCGAATTTCCTCTTCCGGGAAATAAGGTTTTTTATAGCGGCCGAACGGCACGTTAAATTCGCCGCGCATGTTGTAACGACACAGACCGTTATAACAGTGCCGGTTTAGATAAAGGAACAGCACCGCACGCCGATAGGCGTCAGTGCAAAGATTAAACTCTTGGCGCAGCAAATAGAAAGTCTCTGACGTATTCACTTCATCAGTAAAAAGCTTGCGGGAGTCGCGAATAAAATCGTCTGCATTTGACTTGACGATGTTATAAAGATTAATAAGGTCGCTATTAATATCAGCCAATATATAGTTGTCGTACTCTGTATTCAGAAAGACAGAGCCCGCACCAACAAACGGCTCAATCAGGCAGTCTCCTGCGGGTAAATAGCGACGAATCTCTTCCACCAGCGGATATTTACCACCAGCCCATTTTAAAAAAGCGCGGTTTTTTTTCATGCCGTCGTTAGTTACTCATACTTTTCAGAGCCGCGGATTGTACTCTGTGTCAGACAGCACATCAGGGCTAAAATTGGCGTTACTTATTCAAGTCCTGCTTCACCTGACGGATCGGCTTAACCCATGGTTTTTTCGCTTGCACATCAGCAGGCAGCGTTGCTATCGCCCGCTTTGCTTCCGTAGAAGAAGCATAGACTCCATTCACTAACACATACCAGGATTTTCCGTCGCGTTTAGTTTCATAAACCCACGAATGGGCCAAATTATGTTGTTGCGCGTAAGCCCTCAGCGTATCCGGTCGAGAAGCGCCGCTCAGTTGCAAAGTAAAGTGGCTGGCCGGCGCATTTTGAATCGAACTCCCTGCCCCGGCGGGGCCGGCAGCCGCGGGCTTATTCGCCGCGGTTGATGCGGCGGCTTTCGGCGCCGCCGGTTTACTCGCCGCATGCGTCGCATGGCCGCTGTGCGCGGCGGAATTGCCGCCGTTGCCGTGCGCCGGCTTGCCGACCGGCGCTTTGGCCGCCGGCGCTACCGTCGCCGGCGCCGTCGGCAGCGTTGAGGCGCCTGCCGCGCCCTGAGAAAATTCATTAACACGCCCCTGCTGCTGCGCAAGCGCGTCGGTGATATTGCCAGGCAACTCAATACGTTGTTGACCGCTTACCGGAGGTTGGGGCTGAGCTTCCGTCGGCGTACCGGAAATAGGCGGCGCGCTCAACGTTTGCGGCTGCTGTCCGGCGGCGTTTGAAACGGTATCGACAGGCGTTGGCGTTTCCGCACCCTGCGTCATGGGCGTCGATGAAGAGAGATCGATGCTCTTTTCGCCGGCGGATGGGCTCTGAGGCTGAGAAGACTGCGGATGAGAAGGCGCCCGCAAGGCGGAACCAATACCCACGATCAACAACAGCAATACCAGCACCCCGATACCAATCATCAGGTGTTGTCTGGAAAGCGTGATTTTCGGTACGGAAAAACTGCTGCTTCTTTTTTGCTGACGTGTTGGTCGACGGTCGCTGGTATCAGGCTTCAGCTCATCTTCCGGCTTAAACTCATCCATCTAAAACCCCCCAACTGAAAGGCTAAAATTCGCAACCTCATCCCCGGCGCGAATTATCAATTCATAACGCATTGTATTTTATTAACCATAAACCATCAGCACTTATCTGTCGTTAACACATTCACCGTTAACAATAAAGAAAAGCGCCTATGCAAGACAATCAGTTATAGACGCCAGCACCAGATCGTGCGCCAAGCCGCCGCGGATCTCAGCCTGACCGATGGATGTCGGCAGCACAAGACGTAACTCGCCGTTCAGCACCTTCTTATCACGCAACATGTGGGGAAGATAAGATTCCGGCGACATCTGCGCCGGCCCGCTGACAGGCAGGCCGGCCCGAACCAACAGAGAGGTGACGCGCGCAATATCGTCGGCCGAAAACTGACCGAGACGCCGGGCGGCATGCGCGGCCATCACCATCCCCGCGGCGACCGCTTCGCCATGCAACCAGTTGCCGTATCCCATTTCCGTTTCAATGGCATGCCCATAGGTATGCCCGAGGTTGAGCAACGCCCGCATGCCGCCTTCGCGTTCATCGGCGGCAACCACCGCGGCTTTCAATTCACAGCAACGGCGAATGCAGTAAGCCAGCGCATCATGATCCAAGGCGCGCAGGGCTTCAATATGTTCTTCCAGCCAGAGAAAGAAATCGCGATCCAGAATAATGCCGTACTTGATGACTTCCGCCAGACCGGAGGATAATTCGCGCGCGGGCAACGTTTTCAGACAATTTAAATCGACCACAACCGATGCCGGCTGGTAAAAAGCGCCGATCATGTTTTTACCCAGCGGATGATTCACCGCGGTTTTACCGCCGACGGAAGAGTCGACCTGCGCCAGCAGCGTGGTCGGCACCTGGATAAAGCGCACGCCGCGTTGATAGCTCGCCGCGGCGAACCCCGCCAAATCGCCGATCACGCCGCCGCCTAACGCGACAATCGTCGTATCGCGGCCATGGGGTTTAGTCAGCAACGCGGTAAAAACCTGATCCAGCACGGCCAGGGATTTATATTTCTCGCCGTCTGGCAAAACAACCTGATCGACATGCACGCCGTTTTGCTCAAGCACGCGGCGAACATGTTCAAGATAGAGAGGAGCCAATGTCTGGTTGGTCACCAGCATGGCCTGTTCCCCTGTTTTCAACGGCATAAAAGAAGCCGAATCATTAAACAATCCGGCGGCTATCGTGATCGGATAACTTCGTTCGGCTAATGTTACGGTAATTCTTTCCATGCTCGTTTAATAACCTGTTCAAAACCTGCGCAATGCAGATGATGTATTACTTTCAGTTACTTTCCAGCATATTGATAATCTGGTTAGCAACGACTTTAGCGCTTTGTTCATCGGTTCGAATGGTGATATCGGCGATCTCCTCGTACAACGGATTCCGCTCTCTCGCCAACTCTTCCAGAACAGCGCGCGGAGGCGCTTCAACTTGAAGTAACGGACGTTTCTTATCGCGCTGCGTGCGGGCCAGTTGTTTCTCAATCGTCGTTTCCAGATAAACGACTACCCCACGCGCCGAAAGACGGTTGCGTGTCTCGCGTGATTTGACGGAACCACCGCCTGTCGCCAGCACGATGCCTTGCTTTTCCGTCAATTCATTAATGACTTTCTCTTCACGATCGCGGAAGCCTTCTTCGCCTTCCACATCGAATACCCAGCCCACATCAGCCCCGGTGCGTCGCTCAATTTCTTGATCGGAGTCGAAAAACTCCATATTGAGTTGCTGAGCTAACTGACGGCCAATAGTGCTTTTGCCGGCACCCATAGGCCCAACCAGAAAGATATTGCGTTTCTCTGCCATGTTTTTTGGTATTACTAAGACAATTCGTTAATGATAACCCGCCCCGCCAATCAACCCAGCGACGGGACCTAAACTGAAACCTCATGAGCGATAGTGCGAGAATCAGACAAAAAATTATCTCAATACTCAGGGTAGTTTGGCAACCGAATAAAATGCCACACGCCCCATCGCGGGGGAATATACCGCCATTATTCAAGTCGCATTCCTTTCGGCTTCACGCTCTCACGCCAGACGCATCGCGTACTCAGCGTCTGAGGCTCGTTTTGTTCGCCGCCAGGCTGCAACATCAATTATTTCGAATATAACGTATGTTTTATCGACATTTTCGGTGGAACAACACTTCTGTGCTCAATTCGCTAACCCTTGTAAGCTAAATCTGTCGCAGCGTCAAACTTAGAAGACACGAATTAATTAAAATATCGCGCCGTTATGATGAAAATTCTGCTACTTTTTACCGTTTAGCTTGGTGGAATCAAGGTCGGCGTAATAAAGATAACCAATTCCCGCCGGGTATCCTGCCGCGTACTATTTTTGAACAAATGTCCGAGTACGGGAATATCGCCTAACGCCGGAACCTGGCTGTCGGTACGCTTTTTCTGCTGCTGAAAGATCCCGCCCAACACGATGGTTTCGCCATCAGCGACGGTAACCTGGGTTTGTATTTCCTGTTTATCGATCGCCAGCGCCTCGCCGTTATCGCTCTGCTTGATCGTCTGTCCCGGCATGTTTTGACTGATCTTCAGATTCATCGTGATGCGCCCCGCCCGCAGAATGCTGGGCGTCACCTCCATCCCCAATACCGCTTCCTTGAATTCAATCGAGGTGGAGCCACTGGCGCCGCTGGAAACCTGATAGGGAATTTCCGTCCCCTGCTTAATACTGGCGGTCTGCTTATGAGCCGTCAGCAAACGGGGACTGGCAATGATTTCCACCTGATTTTCCTGCTCTAACGCCATCAGCTCCAGCTCAAGCAGACGGCCGTTAAGCCGCGCCAGATGGAAACCCGCGTTGATGGCGGGCGTCTCTACCGGCAAGCTGATATTAAAATTATTCAATCGCAATGCTTTATTGGTCTCATCGCCCGTCCCCAGCCCCCAGTTGACCCCCAAATCCCGCAAGTTTCCGCTGCTGATCGTCACGATATGCGCCGCAAGCTGCACTTGCGATAGCGGCAAATCCAGTTCGCTCACCCACGACGTTAACTGTTCCAGCGCTGCGGCCGTATCGCGGATCAGTAACGTATTGGTTCGTTTATCCACGGTGACGCTCCCGCGCTCGGTAAGCAAAGCGCCGTGCTGAGCTTGCATGCTGGCGGCTATCTCCGCCGCATCGGCGTACTGCAACGCAACGGAAAGGTTCTGTAATGGCTGCCTTTGCGCCTGTTCGACGACGCGCTCCTCTTTTTGTTGCCGCAATGCTTCAAGGTGAGACGCGGGATAAACCAGCAGGACATTACCGTCCCGTTCGACGCCAAGCTGTCCCATACGCAACACGATATCCAGCGCCTGCCGCCAGGGTACGTCCGTCAACCGCAGGCTGATCGATCCCTCCACGCCCGGCGCCATCACCATATTTAGCTGCTGATGATCCGCCAAAGCCTGCAATACCCGCTGTATAGGCGAATCCTCAAATGCCATGGAGACCGGCGCGTCGTTCTTCGCCTGCGCCGCGATGCTGATAATCAGCAGCAAAGCCGGGATCGGCATTTTCTTTATTTGCATCGTCGTCATACTCCTCGTCCTGAGACGTTTTTCTAATGCGCGTCGGTTTTTTGATGACAGGCTTCCTGCCCGTCACCCTTCGGGCCGTCGCAAGCGACGTTGAAAAACGCTCCCGGCGTTTTTTTATGACAGGCTTCCTGCCCATCACCCTGCGGGCCGTCGCAAGCGACGTTGAAAAACGCTCCCGGCGTTTTTTTAATGAAGGGCGACGCCATGGAAATCTCCGCCGGCGCGCCGTCGCAGCGCTCATTTCGATCAACCGCCGTCAATGTCGCGCCGGATTTATCCAGATGGCTGACCTGCCAGTTTCCCGGCGGGATCACCGTTCCCGGCGTTAACCGCCGCCAGCGGTTTTCCGCTTCAGCCAACCAGCCCACCCATGTTTGACCGACGCCAATCACGCCTTTTAACTGCCAGCGCCGCATAACCTGACTTTGCGCGCAAGACGCGGCGAATACCGGCTGGAAGGGATCCCGGCGGCCTGTTTCCGCATCGGTGGCGGCGATAGCGGATAAGGCGATAAATGCCGAAATGAAGCAGCCTGACGCCGTTCTATTCAATCTCCGCCCTCCGCTCCGCCGTCGCTTTCAGCAGATGCATATCAATATGCAAAACCCCCTCTACCGACGTCATCGTCAACCGCTCAATTCGCAGCACGTGCGGCAACGCGATAAATTTACGCAGCACGAGCAACAGCCCCTGATAGTCGGCGCTAAGGGTTAATAACCAGGCTTGATGGTTATCCTGATGCGCCGCCGGCTGCCAGGAAAGCAGTACTGCCCCGGATTTTGACAGCGGCGCGCTGACCAGCAGCGACGGCATATCTGCATGGAATGACGGTTTTTCGCTTTTCCGCTCCGCTAACCGCACCTGCAACGCGGCAAAAGAAGGCAATGAATCGAGCTGCCGCCGAAGGTGTCGTATCGCGGCGCGTTGCTCCATAATCATTTGATTCACCTGCAAGATTTGCTGCCGCTCCGCGTTCAAAACCAGCACACTGCCAAGCAGTGAAAAAGCGCCGATCAATACCACCTGCGCCGCCGCCAATATCCAGCGCGGTTTACTCCCCCACCCCGGCCAATCAAGTATCAGGTTAATCACCATCCCGCCCGTCCTTTATTGAACTGGCGAGCACCCAATCCGCCTGAAGCGAAAAGCGCAACAACCTTCGGTCGTTCTGCCGCCGCGCCTGAAGCACCCGCACCCGCGCCAGATCGGGGTGGCGGGTCAGTGAACGATTCAGATCGACGATGTCGGTATAGTTTTCGCTCAGCCCGGAAATCAATAGGTGATCGCCCCGATCGGCGAGATCCGTCAGCCAGAGACGTCGGGGCATCATCGATGCCATCTGTTCCAGCAGAGTCAGGTAGCGCTGATTGTGGCGCAGCGCCGCCTCATCGGCATCACGCTGCGCCTGATAATCCCGCAGTTGATGCCACATCCGACGGGTTTGCTGGTATTGCTGCGTCAATTGCCGTTGCTGCGCCGACAGCCCGTCCAGCTCTCGTTGCAACATCAGCCGTTGCTGGTGCCAGTGCCAATAGAAACCGGCGAGCGCGACGGCGACCAATATCAATTGCAGCAGCAATAGCGCCAGCCAGCGGCGCGCTCGCCGACGCAACCGCTGCCTGCGCCAGGGCAGGAGGTTAATCAGCAGCATGTTCAGGCATCCTCGGGGCGCAAAGCCAGACCGCCGGCGATAACAAAGGCAGAAGGAAAATCCGGCAAGGGCGGCTGCATTTGG
Source organism: Brenneria sp. g21c3 (assembly GCF_040240345.1). NCBI lineage: Bacteria > Pseudomonadati > Pseudomonadota > Gammaproteobacteria > Enterobacterales > Pectobacteriaceae > Brenneria > Brenneria sp. g21c3. The sequence goes on from NZ_JBEIAB010000027.1 coordinate 33,301, forward strand.
TCGAACGCCGCCAGCGGCGACCACAGCAAGAGAGCGTCGGAACGCTGACCGGCGGATTCAGGCAGCGTGCTGCTGTAGTAGGCGACGCCATCGGCAACATCAGGATAGCGAGCGCTTACCACCGCCAAGAGATCGTCTTCAGCGCGCAATTCATCCGGATGTATCACTCCGCACTGAAAAGCCTGGTTCAGCGGGGAGATCCATAGCCAGCCGTCCGTCAGGCGATGCAGAAAAAGCCGATCGCGCTGAAGCCCGGCGGACTGCGCCATACAACGAATAGCGCAGGTTGAAACATCAATAACCTCAGGCTGTAAATCCGCACGATGCAAACAGCCTAGCCAGTTATCCAGCTCACGTCGCCGGGCCGCAGTAACCAATAGCGTATCCGGCGTATGCGGATCTTCACGGTAGTCCATCGCCAGGGAATCGCTGCTTACCGGCAGCTTACGGGCGGCCATCGCCTCGATGTATTCATGCCGTCCTGCGCCTTGCAGCCGGCGATCCGGCGCCGGAAAACGCTGTTGCAATATCAACTGCGCGGGAAAGCCGACCCGCAGCGAAATATGGCGGGGCAATAACCGGCGCCATTTCAGTAAAGCCTCACAAAGCGCCTCAGTATGGTGTAGACTACCCGCGCGTAACGTATCGCCCGGCAGCGGAAACTGCCACCAGCAGCGAAGCTGCCAGCCACAGCGACGACGTTGCGCCGCCAGTGCGCGCATAAAGCCGTTTTGTATATCCAACCCAACCCGCCAGATGTGATAAGCCATGTTCAACCCGATTTCCTTATCAATTAAAAGAACGTATCCACAGTGCCGGCTTACCTTTATACTAGCGCGCGATTGTTTATAAACCGTCCAAACGCTACTGAATGGAAAATCTCAGGTGAAGTTCGTAAAGTATCTACTCATCCTTGCAGTCACTTGCATCCTGCTGGGAGCAGCCTCGATATACGGTCTGTACCGTTATATCGAACCACAGCTACCCGATGTCGCCGCGCTAAAAGACATCAGGTTGCAGACGCCCATGCAGGTATACAGCGCCGAGGGTGAACTGATTGCCCAATTCGGCGAACACCGGCGTCTTCCGCTGAAGCTGGATCAAATCCCGCCGGTAATGGTGCGGGCGTTTATCGCCACTGAAGACAGCCGCTTCTATGAGCACCACGGCGTCGATCCAATAGGGATCATTCGCGCCGCGTCGATTGCGTTAACCTCCGGTCATGCTTCCCAGGGAGCCAGCACCATTACGCAACAGCTGGCCAGAAACTTTTTCCTTAGCCCGGAACGCACCCTGATGCGTAAAATAAAGGAAGTGTTCCTGGCTATCCGTATCGAGCAACTCCTGACCAAAGATGAAATTCTTGAACTGTATCTGAACAAAATTTATCTTGGTTATCGCGCTTATGGCGTAGGCGCGGCCGCCCACGTTTACTTTGGCCGTCCTGTCGATCAGCTTACGCTGAGTGAGATGGCCATGATCGCCGGTTTGCCGAAGGCGCCCTCCACCTTTAACCCGCTCTATTCATACGACCGCGCCATAGCCCGACGTAACGTGGTTCTGGCTCGCATGAAAGATGAGAACTACATCACTCAGGCTCAATATGATCAGGCGCGGAGTGAAAAGCTGGAAGCAGACTACCACGCGCCGAAGATTGCGTTTTCCGCGCCTTATGTGGCGGAAATGGTGCGGCAGGAAATGATCGCGCGTTATGGCGATAACGCCTATAACGATGGCTACAAGGTCTACACCACCATTACCAGAAAATTGCAATTGGCCGCGCAGGATGCGTTGCGTAACAACGTTCTCGCCTATGATATGCGTCACGGCTACCGCGGCCCGACCGCCGTGCTGTGGAAAGTCGGCGAAGGCGCCTGGGATCGGGTAAAAATCATCGCCGAGTTGAAAAAGCTGCCGGTTTACGGTCCGCTGTTCCCGGCGGTCATCACCGATACCGATAGCGAGAAAGCCATTGCGATGATGGCCGACGGCAGCAATATTTCATTGCCGATGGCGGGCATGCGCTGGGCGCGCCCTTATCGTTCCGATACGCAGCAAGGGCCGACGCCCAGACGGGTGACCGACGTGGTGCAAACCGGCCAGCAGGTGTGGGTGCGGAAAGTGGAAAACGACTGGTGGCTGGCCCAGGTTCCGGACGTCAACTCGGCGCTGGTGTCGCTCAATCCCAACAACGGCGCCATTGAAGCGCTGGTCGGCGGGTTCGACTTCAATCAGAGTAAGTTTAACCGTGCGACGCAGGCGCTGCGCCAACTGGGCTCCAACATCAAGCCGTTCCTCTATACCGCCGCGATGGACAAAGGCCTGACGCTCGCCACCATCCTCAATGACGTGCCGATTACGCGCTGGGATCCAGGCGCCGGTTCAGACTGGCGGCCGAAAAACTCACCGGCGACTTACGACGGCCCTATCCGCTTGCGCCAGGGATTGGGACAGTCCAAAAACGTGGTGATGGTGCGCGCCATGCGGGCAATGGGCGTAGATTACGCCGCGGAATATTTGCAGCGCTTCGGCTTCCCGAAACAAAACATCGTGCCGACGGAATCGCTGGCGCTGGGGGCGGCGTCCTTCACCCCGCTACAGGTGGTTCGCGGCTATGCGGTCATGGCTAACGGGGGCTATCTGGTCGATCCCTATATCATTAGCAAAATAGAGACGGAAACCGGCGGCCCGGTCTTTACCGCCGCGCCGAAAGTGGTTTGCGATACCTGCAACTTGCCGTTGGTGTACGGCGAAATGCGGCGTGACACGGTACTGTCCGCGGACAGTATGGAAAATGTCGCGACATCCAGAGAAAACCCGGCGCCGGGTACGTTGCCGCAACCCCAGTTGGAACCCGTTACGCCGCCGCTCGCACAACAAAATGCCGTACAGCCTTATGCGCCGCATGTCATCAGCACCCCGCTGTCCTTCCTGATTAAAGATGCGCTTAACAGCAATATCTTTGGCGAGCCGGGCTGGATGGGTACAGGCTGGCGAGCGGGAAAAGTGCTGAAACGTCATGACATCGGCGGCAAAACCGGGACGACAAACAGTTCCAAAGATGCCTGGTTCTCTGGCTATGGCCCGAATCTGGTGACTTCGGTCTGGATCGGTTTTGACGACCATCGGCGAAATTTAGGCACCAGCAGCGCATCCGGCGTGATTAAAGATCAGATATCCGGATATGAAGGCGGCGCAAAAACGGCTCAGCCGGCCTGGGATGACTTTATGAAGGTCGCGCTGGACGGCGTGCCGGAACAGCCGCTGACGCCGCCGCCCGGCATTGTCAGCGTGACGATCGACCGCAGCAGCGGCAAACTGTCTAACGGCGGGGGCAACAGTCGTTCCGAGTTTTTCATCGAAGGCACCCAGCCGACGGAATACGAAGTGCATGAAGTCGGCACGACATTGATGGATAACGGACAAAGCGAAGAGCTATTCTGATAACGTGGTCGTCACCCGCGTATGTAAAAGGCGCCCATTGCGGCGCCTTTTTCTTTATCCCGCCGCGCGGCGCAACCAATCCTGGGTTAAAAACAACGCGCTGACGTTGCGCGCTTCGCGGAAATCGGGCTCTTGCAACAGCGACATCATATCCGCCAGCGGCCAATGCACCTTGGGCAACGGTTCCGGCTCATCGCCTTCACGGCTCTGCGGATACAGTCCTCGCGCGACGACAATATTCATCTGGCTGGAGAAATAGGACGGCGCCAGCGTCAGCGTCGCCAGCAGATCGAGCTGCTCCGCGCCAAACCCCGCCTCTTCCATCAGTTCCCGGTTGGCGGCCTCAAAGACCGTCTCGCCAGGGTCAATCAGCCCTTTGGGAAAGCCAAGTTCATATTGCTCAATGCCGACGGCATACTCACGGATCAGCACCAGTTCATCATCGATGATCGGCACTATCATCACAGCTTCCCGTCCGCTTGGACGCATGCGCTCGTATACCCGGCGAACGCCGTTGCTGAACTCCAAATCAATGGACTCAACATTGAATAAACGTGAACGCGCAACCGTTTCGACCTTAAGGATTTTGGGCTTTTGCAGGTTATGACTCATAATGGCCTCATCGAGAAATTACGACCAGAACGACAACTTAGCCCAACCTGGATGATGATCATACTTACCCTCACCATAGATACGGCGTGTCGCTGAATGAAAGCGATCGTTAATGTTCTTTTTTGACTTGCTGAGATTTTTGATGTTGCTCACATTGTGCGTTAACAGCGCGCTCCGCTGCAACCATCGCAATTATTAATTTACTTGTTAATAACATTAGATCCACATTATCAGTATTGAGCGTCTAAATAAAAAATAAAAAGTCAATAATACGCCCCAAAAATCAGATTTTCCTCATTTTAGACACGCAGGCCGATTGTTACCATTCTCTCCTTACGTAGATAATCTCTGTTACTTTTTAGTTATTAAATTAATAAACGGAACCATGCAGGTTATCATCGATTGTACCAGTTTGTTAAAATCCGATGCGCACAGGGAGTACGTCACATTGGGATGGAGATGACATGAGCACAATATTTACCATATTGGCTATATTGCTTGCCTGTCTGCTCGCTATCGGAGGTTTCATTGTCTACCGTGCGCGCCGGCGCCTGCCATTCGTCGCTCCCTTGCCTGTGGAACCTGCTTTACTTCGCCAACTGACCGCCGAAGAGCGCAACGCCGTCGAGCATTACCTGGCTCAGGAACATAGCCAGTTGCCGACGCCGCTTGACATACCGATTACCCAACCCAGAATGCCCCGCTCATTGCAAAGCAATCGGGTCTATCCCATCACCCACACCATCACGCGTTATGGCCTGAGCAGCGATGCCCAGAATAAGTGGCGATACTATATCGACACGCAGGAAATTCACCTGCCCCCCTGTTGGGAACAGCATATTACGGAAAACAACACCGTCGAATTGATTAAAACCGACTCTATTCCGTTGGTTATTTCGCTGAACGGGCACTCACTGGTGGAGTGCGTCAATCACCAACACCATCAGTTGGTCGCCGTGACCGACGCCCCCATGCCGAACGCGTCCATTCGCCATGAAGAGAATGAGCATGTGGAACTGGTGAACATTCGAAAGGAAACCAGGGAAGAACATGCTCTGCATCGCGCGAAGGGACTGAAAGAAGCCGGCGTGTTATGTTTGTCGTTTCTGCTGCTGTTTATCAGCATTAATAGCCCGATAGCGCTGCTTCCCTGGCTTATCAGCACGGCCTTGCTGCTCGCCGCCTGGAGCCTCTGGCAGCTTTTCCGCTCCCCGTCGAAACAGGAACTGCAAGACGTCCACTGTCTTTCCGGCGTACCGCAGGGCCTCGGCCTTTTCGGCGAATCGAATCAAGGGCAGTTCGGCAACGTCTCGCTCGGCAATATCGATCTGATTTATCCCCCCTATTGGCATCCGTACATTACGTTTGATTTAGGGAAAAAAACCGATGTCGATATTTACCTAAACCATCAGGTCGTCCGCCAGGGGAAATACCTGTCGCTGCATGACGAAGTCAAACAGTTCCCTCCGCAACGCTGGGGAAAAAACCTGATGCTGTCTTCCGGCGCCCTGCTCAGCCTGATCCTCTTATTGGTCTATGTTCCTCTTGAATTGCCGCTAAAGCTCAGCATGGCCTGGTTGCAAGGCGCGCAACATGTTCAGGTCAGTCAGGTTGATGAACTGGAAAAAACCCCGCTGCAAATCGGCGATACTCTGAAGGTTCAGGGGGCGGGGATGTGCTATGTTCCGGCGAATATCCACATCGCGGATAACTCGCCCGCCTATGCCTTCACCCCTTTTGATTGCTCGGCCATCTACTGGAATAAGGCCGCCTCGTTGCCGCTGCCGGAATCCGAGACCATTGAAAAAAGCTCGGCATTGCTTAAGACGGTGAATAATCAACTGCACCCGCAGACCGACGCCGAGGGCCAGGTCAATGCACAGCTTGCTTCAGCCATTCAGAAGTCAGGCATGATTCTGTTGAATGACTTTTCGGATATCGTGCTGAAAACGCAAGATCTCTGCGAACAGGAGAAAGACTGCGTTCGCCTGAAAAATGCCCTGGTCAACCTGGGCAATGTGAAAAACTGGGATACGCTGGTAAAGCAGGCCCGCACGGGAACGCTTAAAGGAATGAACGTGCTGCTGCGGCCGGTAAGCGCAGAGACGCTGGAGTCGCTCGTCGACAGCGCCACGGACTATTTCTTCCAACAGGAAGTCAACAACGCGGCGGATTCGCTCAATAGCCCACCGCCCGGCGGATTTTTAATCCGCAGCGAGGAAGGCCGCCAGTTTGTCAGCTATCCATTACCGATTATACCGCTGAATGAATACCACGCCGCCGACCAGTGGAAAGAGCTACAGCGGCTATCGTCGATGTTATTGCACACGCCGTTCAGCGCATCGGGCGTCATCACCAATCTCAGCATCGATGCCAACGGCACGCAACATATCAGCCTGCATAGCGAACCTGACGTCATCACCCTGTGGCGCTATCTGGGCAGTTGCCTGCTGCTGCTGCTTTTTTCCATCACGCTGCTGGTCAACCTTGCGCTGTTGGCAATAAAAATAGGCAAGAGCAAACAACGGATGGCCAGCATTCAACAATATTACGCCTCCCTTTTCGGCTCCACGCCGTCGCTGGCGGACCACCGTACACGCTCGTTGCGATAATCGCGGCGCTACGCGTGATTATGTTATTCTGACGGGGCTGCGGTATTTAGACGCCATAGACCGCAAGGGGTTGGTTAATATTCCCCTGCGACCTGAAGAATGACCGCTAGACGTCCTTATCAAATCAATCTTATCCACTCGTTCGGTAACGGGGCATCCATCTGTATCTGGAGTATTTATGAGTCCTCACTTTAACTGGCGCGACATTGATACCGTCCTATTGGATATGGATGGCACGCTGCTTGATCTGGCCTTCGATAACTATTTTTGGCTACAGCTCGTACCGCAGTCGCTCAGCGATAAGCGCGGCATCAGTCTTGACGTGGCCCGACAACTCATAGCCGTGGAATATCAGGCGGTGCAGCATACGCTGAACTGGTACTGTTTCGATTACTGGAGTGAAAAGCTGGGATTGGACATCTATAAGATGACCACGGATATCGGCCACCGCGCCCGTCTGAGAGCGGATAGCGAACCCTTTCTGAACGCCCTGCGCGACAGCGGGAAACGCACGATCCTGCTGACGAATGCGCATCCGCACAGTCTGGCGGTTAAAATTGAACATACCAGGTTAGACAAACACCTTGATTTATTACTTTCCACCCATACTTATGGGTATCCGAAAGAAAATCAGCGGTTATGGCGGGCCGTGCAGCGGCAAACCGGTTTCGATCCGGCCAGGACGCTATTCGTCGATGATAGCGAAGCCATTCTGGACGCCGCCAAAACCTTCGGCATCCGTTACTGCCTGGGCGTCAGTAATCCTGATTCCAGTCAGCAGGAAAAATCATTCCGGCAACATCCGTCAATGAATGATTATCTTGAGCTGTTACCGTCATTACATCAGTCGGTAAACCGCCGTTAAGCAGAAGGAGTCATGATGAAAGCAACCGAGAACGCCGGCGATGCTGTCCGTCTGGACAAGTGGCTTTGGGCCGCCCGCTTCTATAAAACCCGGGCCATTGCCCGCGAAATGGTTGATGGCGGCAAAGTGCATTACAACGGACAACGCAGCAAGCCCAGCAAACTGGTGGAGCTGAATGCCGAAATCAAGCTCCGTCAGGGGAACGACGAACGCACCATCATTGTCTGCGCAATCAGCGGGCAACGCAGAACGGCGACGGAAGCACAGGCGTTATACCGGGAAACCGCCGACAGTGTCGAGAAGCGGGAAAAGCTGGCGCTGGCGCGAAAAATGAATGCGTTGACCATGCCGCATCCGGATCGTCGTCCTGACAAGAAAGAGCGACGGGATCTGATTAAATTTAAATACAGCGATCAGGAATAAGCCCGAGAGATTTCAAGATACAGACGGCCGCCGCGCCGGCGACTTGAAAATGAAGGCAATCACTGTCACCACAGCGAGAGAAAATTATGTCCATCCATGACCAACTACATCGTTACCTGTTTGAAAATCATGCCGTGCGCGGCGAGTTGGTGACAGTCAGCGACACCTGCCAACACATTCTGGCGAATCATGACTATCCAGAACCGGTGCAAAATCTGCTGGGCGAGATGCTTGTCGCCACCAGCCTGCTGACGGCCACGTTGAAGTTCAGCGGCGATATTACCGTTCAGCTTCAGGGAGACGGCCCGCTGAAACTGGCCGTGATCAACGGCAACCATCAGCAACAGATGCGCGGCGTGGCCCGTTTGCAAGGCGAGATAGCGCCGGACAGCTCGCTCAAAGAGATGGTTGGCAGCGGTTATCTGGTCATCACCATTACCCCGACGGAAGGCGAACGTTATCAGGGCGTGGTCGGTTTAGAAGGGGACTGCGTTGCCGATTGTCTGGAAAGTTATTTCCTGCAATCCGAGCAACTCCCCACCCGTCTATTTATCCGCACCGGTCAGCATGACGGACGGATGGCGGCGGCGGGTATGCTGTTACAGGTGTTGCCTGCACAAAACGCCGCGCGAGATGATTTTGATCACCTGGCGCAACTCACCGCCACGGTCAAGGCCGAGGAGTTATTTACGCTGACGGCGAACGATGTGCTCTATCGTCTTTACCATCAGGAAGAAGTCACGGTATACGAACCGCAGTCGGTCACGTTCCAATGCCATTGTTCGCGCGAGCGTTGCGCAGCGGCGTTAATGACGCTTGCCGATCAAGAAGTCAATGACATGCTGGAACAAGACGGCGAAATCGATATGCATTGTGATTACTGCGGAAATCACTATGTATTCAACGCCGGGGAAGTCCAGGCGCTCAAACAGCACTCATCCAATAATCTGCTGCATTAATGCCGCCGCGGGTACGGTCTCGTACCCGTTTCTTCCCCCATCACGACCGCAGCGTTTTATCCCGCACCGCCGTACAACGTACTGAATAAGCAAAGTTATTATTTAATTTATTTAATTTTATGATTGCTATCGCGGTTAAAATAAACTCACACACTACAATAATAAGCAGTACAACTCTCATTTACCCGATAGATTTCAAGATGCAGACAGGCGGTAACTGAACAGCACCTCGAAAGCTTAATCAACCAAGTCACTGAGGTAGTCAGAAACAGATCTGAACGCTGCTTGCAGCGGCCCCAAAAGGGCGAATCCCAGGAAGGGATCGAGTCATTCAAGGAACCCGATTGCTGTACTCGAAAAATAAGGGAAATAACCATTGAGGAGTAGCAACATGCAGATCAGAAGTATCACCCCAGAGCTTCTTGCGTCTTATGGGATCCAGGATATCGGCGATATTGTCTACAATCCCGGCTATGACTTGCTTTTTCAAGAAGAAATCTCCCCAACTCTACAAGGTTATGAACGCGGCATAGAAACCCGATTGGGCGCAGTGGCCGTCGATACCGGCATTTTTACCGGCCGCTCCCCGAAAGATAAATACATCGTGCGCGATGACGTCACCCGCGACAGCGTTTGGTGGTCGGATCAGGGGAAAGGTAAAAATGATAATCATCCCCTGAGTCAGGAAACCTGGACGCATCTCAAACAGCTGGTCACCACACAACTTTCCGGTAAACGCCTGTTTATCGTTGACGCGTTCTGCGGCGCCAACCCGGATAGCCGGCTGAAAGTCCGTTTTATTACCGAAGTTGCCTGGCAGGCACACTTTGTGAAAAACATGTTTATTCGCCCAAACGATGAGGAATTACAGGATTTCGAGCCTGATTTCATCGTGATGAACGGCGCTAAATGCACCAATCCGCAATGGCGGGAACAGGGGCTGAACTCTGAAAACTTCATCGCCTTTAACCTGACGGAACGTATTCAGCTGATTGGCGGCACCTGGTACGGCGGTGAAATGAAAAAAGGGATGTTCTCTATCATGAACTACCTGCTGCCGCTGAAAGGCATCGCTTCCATGCACTGTTCGGCCAACGTGGGCGAGCGCGGCGATGTCGCCATCTTTTTCGGCCTTTCCGGTACGGGCAAAACCACGCTATCCACCGATCCCAAGCGCCAGTTGATTGGCGACGATGAGCACGGCTGGGACGATGACGGCGTCTTTAACTTTGAAGGCGGCTGTTACGCTAAAACCATCAAGCTGTCCAAAGAGGCGGAACCGGATATTTATGGCGCGATCAAGCGCGATGCGCTGCTGGAAAACGTCGTGGTATTGGCTGACGGCACGGTCGATTTCAACGACGGTTCAAAAACCGAAAATACCCGCGTTTCTTATCCGATCTATCACATCCATAATATCGTCAAACCCGTATCCAAAGCCGGTCATGCCACCAAAGTGATATTCCTGACGGCGGACGCCTTCGGCGTATTGCCGCCGGTATCTCGTCTGACGTCAGATCAAACGCAATACCATTTCCTGTCCGGCTTCACCGCAAAACTGGCGGGTACGGAACGTGGGGTCACAGAACCGACGCCGACGTTCTCCGCCTGCTTTGGCGCGGCCTTCCTGTCGCTGCATCCTACGCAATACGCCGAAGTGCTGGTAAAACGCATGCAGGCGGCTGGCGCTCAGGCCTATCTGGTCAATACCGGCTGGAACGGCACCGGCAAACGTATCTCGCTTAAAGATACGCGCGGGATTATCGATGCCATCCTGAACGGCAGCATCGAAGATGCGGAAATGCAAACGCTGCCGATCTTCGATCTGGCGATCCCTAAGGCGTTGCCGGGCGTGGATCCCAACATCCTCGATCCGCGCGATACCTACGCCGAACTGGCTCAATGGCAGGCGAAAGCGGAGGATTTGGCGCAGCGGTTTATCACCAATTTTGATAAATACACCGATACGCCCGCGGGCGCCGCACTGGTTAAGGCGGGTCCCAGACTGTAACTTCACGTTAGTCACAATAAAGGCGCGGATCCCGCGCCTTTATCCTCCTCTCGCCATCAGTTCTCCCCGGCAAACAATACGCTGCCGCCGTCGTCGCGCTCCAGCAGCGTCCAGTGGATAACCCTTTTCTGCGTCGCGCTGTCCTGCCACTGCGGCAAAATATCGCCTTGCGCGAAGTGTTGCCGTTCAATGCGCCCGGCCTGATAGGTGCTCCAGACTCCGCCGTACGGGCAGACCGTGCCGCTCAGCAACGTCAGATGGGTTTGCCGGCCGGCCAGCAATGCCTGCTCCCGTTCCGGCCAGCGATACAGCTCGTCCGGGTGCGCCGCGGGGAAAAAACCCTGCGGCGGCACCGGAATAAATTCATTCTCCACCCGGCGGATCAGCGTCCAGGTGGCCGGCACGTTTTCGATTTTCTCCCAACCATAATCGCGTTCCCCTTCGTCCGTAACAAAATCACTTCTGACCTTTCCCTGCGGAGCGACATGCGGCAAATAGCTGAAGGGATGAAAAAACTGCGCGCAGGCATATTCCACATCCGGCAGGTAAATCCCGGTCACCGTCACCGGGTCATTCGGTCCCAGCACCACGGACGTATCCAACCGGTAACGGGGAATTTGCGCGGGTAAATCCAACGGACCAAAGGCGCTTTCATCATATAAATAAGTTAATAATCCTTCATCCCAGTTTGAACTGACGGTGCCATCCACCATCGTATCGTACATACTGCCCAGGCTGAACAGATCGGAATAGCGTTGCAGCGCTGGCGGGCTCATCCAGCGCTCCGGCCAGTAATCGGTCAGCCCTTTGTTGTCGCTGTTGACCCCTCCGCCGGTAATATAGGCATTGGGGTCGTTATGCTGCCGTTCAATATAGCTGTCGGCTAACCCGGACAGCGTGCCGCGAATATTGGGCAGCACCCGGTTCTGCCAGATAATATCGATCTGCTCCCAGGCCGGACGGCGGCGGAGGTCGGCGGGCAGGTTGTGCATAAACAGCTCCACCTGCTGCTCGCAGTGCTCGACAAAGGCGTTGTAGGCCTCCCAGCGCCGTCGGTAATAGTCGACGCTGGTATAGCGCTCCAGTAAATAACACTCCTGCGGGTGTAGTATCGCCATCTTGTTTACTCCTTGTTGTCGCCGTACCAGTTGGTTTGTAGCCTTGGCACGCCGACAAAGCTGTTGCCTTCGTCATTCAGATCGCTGTAGCCCCAGCCGGTTTTCCGGCGCGGTCCCATCGCCTCCCGGCGTAAATCTCCGGGAAAAATCAGCAACTGATTGCCGCCGCCCTCCAGCGATACCTTGTCTTTGGTTTTGATAAATTCACCGGTTTTCGGGTCTTTGATTTTGACGTCGATTTTCTGGGTAGCCGCCGGCCCTTCCCACAGCTTGATGCGCTGGCCGGGCGGCACGGTATAAATGACATATTCGCCGTTCTCGTTCCAGTTTTTCCATACCGCGCATTTTTTACGCCACTCGGCCTTGCTTTGCAGCGCCAGAAAGTCCTTCTCCCGCAGCCAGTAGGCGCCGTTATCAAGGGAATCACTGGCTGGATCCAGCACCCGGTACAATCGCTCGCCCGGTTCGGCATAGGCGGCATTCATAATATGAAAAGTCTTTTGTCTTCCTTTTAAAAAACTATTTTCCAGGTCCGGCCAGCCATTCTTCATGGCTTTTCTATGCGTTTTAGAAAGTTTGTTGATCCCTTTATACTTCGCAACCGCATTCACATCCACCCAGTCGGGACGTTTGAACAACAATAGCTCTGCCTCCTCGATCTCCCGCAGTTTACGCAGCTTATGCACATTCACTCCGCGATAGGTGTGATAGAGCGTATTGCCTTCGATATGCAGCCGCACCGCCAGCGCCTCCAGAAATTGATTGACCGGCGACAGCGCTTTGCCCAGCATGCCGTCCGCCTTGTCACGCACCGACGTCA
>NZ_JBEIAB010000028.1:0-32804 GCF_040240345.1 Brenneria sp. g21c3
CGACAACCAGCTGAGCAGATTCGCGTTTGAATTCAGGACTAAAATTTCTTCTTTTCATTGGAGCACCTGTGTTGTTCTGAGGTGAGCATATCACCTCTGTTCAGATGGCCAAATTCAGTAAACCACTTCAGTCAGACCACTCTATAGGGTCTGAAACTCTTTTTATATAAACCCTATAAGGTGGGGACGCTAACAATGTTAGGACTTTGTACAAAATCACCACGAACAAACTATGCGCATCTAAACTGCTGCTACTAAAGCTCTGTTCTGGTTTAATGTCCGCTCCTCAAAACAGACTGTCAGATTTGATTGTGTGCTGCCAGCGAAAACTGTCATGTCAAGTCTGAGCTAATACAGATAAAGATTACCAGTGCATTTATCCCCCGGATTCCCTTATGCGTGATGTATTTCAGAAAGAGGAATTAGGATGAAAATATCTGCTGGCTTCAACCAGCCAATCCATAAAGGTCCTTAAACGCGCGATAAAATTTTCTTTTTTATCCATTTGATTATGGCTCTCAAATAAAAAGTATCTGATTTCGCTTTCTTTCATCGGATATTTTTTTGCAAATCTTACAACGCATGCTTCAAGCGTGTCAGGCCAGTCGGTATCGTCATCAGATCGCAGCAGATTAGTGGAGCGAATCAGTTTTCTGGCGGCCGCCCTTTGTATTGGCTTATGTTCATCAACATTATCGTTCTCGGTCAATCTCTGCATATAATCGCTCAGCACGCTGACAAAATCGCCGTTAACCGCCAAAGCAATCGCTTTAGACGGTCTGAAACGACTGAATCGTTTAGAAAGGTCTTCACCCCAAATACATCGGCAATGATGTTTCAGCCAGTAACCCCAACTGTACAGGTTCTCAGGGGCAAGCACTTCCGACAAAGATCCGACATCGAAGTCGACTTTGCTTACAACACAATGATTTGACTTAATTTCCTTACGTATCTCAGACAGTAGCCTACACTCGCTTTTACCAGCCTGATGAGTCAGGATGACACAAATATCCAAATCTGATAGTCCGGCAACCGCTTTTCCTTGCGCGACGCTACCATATACATACGCACTATGGAGCAAGCATCCCAACCTTGAAGCCAGACGATTGATCATGTCATCAACCACCTGCTGGAACTCGAATTGCAATCTGTCTGACGGCGGGGTTTTGATATAGCCATCTACATCCAGAGCCATAACCATTCTCTTTGTATCAACTGGTGAAATTCGCAAAATGACGGCATATTCAAGCAATTATCAGAATGTAGTTCAGTACCATCGTGGTCACCGTAGCGGACAGATACATCCAGCCAAACATAGACTGCGCTTGATGATCTTCACGAACAACGACCGTACTGGATGAACAGCACAACAAAACGCATTTCCTCTTAGGGAGTATAATGATGGCGCTACTGCTCGCCAGAGATTTCCTTGCACCATGGCACAAGCTACGCCTTTAACGTAGGTCCACGCCTATGTCTTAACGACGACATATCCGGTTTAAACAAGGATATATCGTTAATCCCTCCTGAACGTTATTTCCCTGTCCGCATTACGCCCTGGCAGCAGCCAGCGGTGCGACATTCCTTTATCCGTCCAACTAAGGAATCGATATGAAATTCAGCCTCTTTTTGCTGATGCTGTGCGCACTTACGGGCTGCGTACAGCACGACAGTGATCTGCCGCCGGTATCCGGCCCCCCACAGCCGGTGAATTCCCCGGCCATTATCCAGGAGATGACAAACCATGTCCGAGGTTAATAACGTCATCGATGCATCCAGAAGCTTTGAATCGGTCATTTTGGAAAAAGACGCCCGCGAGAAAAAAGTGGCCTGGTTGATGGCGGCGGTCGGATTTGTTCTGGCCGCAATGGCGATTGCGGCCATTATTATTCTGCTGCCGCTGAAAACCACCGAAATCGAACTCTGGTCGGTGGATAAACAAACCGGGCGTTATGACTATATGACCCGCATTAAAGAGCGGGATATTTCCACTGAAGCATCGCTGGCACATGCATTGGCCGCAAATTATGTCAAACGCCGCGAAGGCTATAACTATTTTTCCCTTCAGCGCGATTATGACGACGTGCAGTTATTCAATAGCGACGGCGTAAATAAGGATTATCTTGACGGGTTTAACGGCGACCAAGCGCCGGATGTTGTTTTCAACAAAGCGGAATATGTCGTCTCTATCGACATTATTTCCAACGTTCATGCGCCCGCCACCGCCCCCGACCGTCTGGCGACGTTACGCATCAAGCGAACCATTCGCCGCGTTGCGGATAATTCGGTGAAAACCGATGTCTGGAATATCCGCCTGACCTACCGCTACCTCCCTCGCAAACAACTGACGGACAGCCAGCGTGAAGTGAACCCACTGGGGTTCATCGTCACCAGCTACCAGCGCGATAAAGAGCTAAGGAGCGAATGATGCTGATAAAAATGCTGATCGGTGTTTTTTTCCTGACGGCATACGCAGCCTGGGGCGCGGCGACGCCGCGCGGCAGCGCGTATGACAGCCGGATGCAGAACGTCTCGTATAACAGTCAGAACGCCACGGTCGTCAACACCCGCCCCGGCTACATCACCACTCTGCTGTTTGACGACGATGAAACCGTTATCGACGCGCAGGCGGGCTTTCCCAAAGGCTGGACGGTAACCAAAAGCGATAACCGGGTGGGCGTCAGCCCCAATCCCATCGCCCAGCCGGTAACGGATGCCAACGGCAATAACGTCAGTCAGGTGTTTCTGCCGACCGCGAAGGACTGGAAAACCAACCTTTTCGTCGTGACGTCAAAACGCGATTACAGCCTGGAGTTGAATGTGCTGGACCACGACTCGCCCACTCTGGCCTTCGTTATCCGCTATCGTTATCCGGCTGAAGCCCGCCGGCAATCTGTCGCCGCTAGCACCGCCCGCCAGAAACAGCTTCAGGAAATGCAGGAAAAACTACAGATAGCGGCGGCATTTCGGCAGGCAGCTACGCCGCGCAACTGGCGTTACACCAAACGGGTGGCGGACGGTTCGGCGTCCATTGCGCCGGATTTCACTTACGATGACGGCCGCTTTACCTACCTCGGCTTTTCGCCCGTGAAAATCCTGTCCTCCGCCTTTACGGTCGTTAACGGCCGGGAGCAGGCGGTGACGCCGCGAATTATCAGCCAGGGCAACTACACCGTAATGGTGGTGCGTTCTCTGTCGCCGCGCCTGGTGCTGCGCTACGGCAATGCGGTGGTCGGAATTGAAAACACGGCATTTGGCGACGTGACCGTGGCTAACGGCGATACCGTCTCCCCCGACGTCACGCTGGAGGCCAAATGACCGATAAATCTACCCTGGAAGACGCGCAAAAAACCACGGCGGAGCTGGAAGCCGAGGCCCGCAAACGCGCCCGCGCGGCAATGGCGAGCCAAGAACCGGAGCAGAAAACGCCCCCCGGCCAGCCCGACGTCACGCGTTTTCGAAAACCCACCGGGCGTCGGACGCTGCTGGTCAGCCTGCTGAGCCTGGCCTTACTGATGGCGCTGGCGCTCGGCGGCGACCATTTTCTTGGCATGCTGAAGAAGGACGAGGATAAAACGGCGGAGAGCGCACCACCGCCCTCATCCGGCACGGCACGCAATGAACGCAAAAACCTTGGGCTGGACAGCAATCCGTTCGGCCTGTTCGAACAGGGCAAATCGGAAACGCCCGCCGACAGCCGTCAGGCTCAGGACGAAGCGCCGCCGTTACCGCCTGAACCGCCCGTTTTAAACAAGGCCGCCGCACTGGCGGACGGGATGAACAACGCGCCGGCGACGACTCAGCGCAGCAATACAAGCCCGAGTCAACATGGATCGCCCGGCGATGCAGGCACGCCCAGCCATCCGGCAACGTCAGACGCCTATACGCCGTGTCAATCGGTGATGGTCAAAGGCAGCGACGGCCGGCTACGCTGCCAAGACGCCGACACACCGGCAACCGACGACGACAATCCGGGCGTGGCGAAAGTCACCGGCGTTCAACGACTGCCCCTCGATCCGGACCTCTACATCCCGGTTGACCGCTATATTCCCTGCTCAATGATGCGGCGCTTCGTGTCCGACGTGGGCGGCACGCTTTCCTGCCTTATCAGCGAGGACGTTTACAGCGCCAGCAACCATGTGAAACTGATCCCGGCGGGCACCATCGCCAGGGGCATTTATCGCACCGGCGCGCTGCAACACGGCCTCAGCCGGATGTTTGTCATCTGGACGGAATTGCGCACGCCCGGCCAGCTACAAATTCCCTTGATCGATACGCAGGCTAGCGGCCAATTAGGTGAAGCCGGTATTGCCGGCTGGATCGATACCCATTTCTGGGAACGGTTCGGCAATGCCCTGATGCTGAGCACCGTGCAGGACGTGGCCGCTGCGGCGTCGGATTCGGCGCCGGGCAAAGACCGCAATACTGACTACACCGAAAACACCCGCGCAGCCACGGCGGAAATGGCGAAAACGACGCTGGAAAACAGCATCAATATCCCGCCCACGATGTACCTGAACCAGGGCGATGTGATCGGCATCATGACCGGTACGGATATCGATTTCTCTTCTGTCTATCAACTGCGGCTGAAAATGAGGTGGTATGCGCGCTGACAACCTGTCTCTTGAGTTCATGAAAAACCGGCTGTTCGGCGATTTTCTGCCGCTGGCGGGCCTGACCGAAATCGCCATTAACCGTCCCGGCGAGATCCACACCAAAATACGCGGAAAATGGCAAAGGCACGACGCCCCGGTCACGCTGCGGCAGTGTTACGCTTTCGCCAAAGCGCTGGCTTCCTGGAATGAGGACAACGTGGATGATACCTCGCCGATCCTGTCCGCCACGCTGGCATCGGGCGAGCGCATCCAGACCATTGTTCCCCCGGCCTGCGAGCGCGACACCGTTTCCATCACGCTGCGCAAGCCCTCATTCGAGCAAAAAACGCATCAGTCCTGGGTAGACGCCGGTTTTTATCACCGGGTGACCGGCAAAGAGCGAACGGAAAGTAAAGAGGATGAACTGGCCGGATACTATAAGCGCGGGGAGATCCCCCGCTTTATCGAAAAGGCGGTTGAATACGGCAAGACGCTATTTATCATCGGCGAAACCGGGTCAGGTAAAACCACCTATATGAAGACATTGCTGCATTATATTCCGCCGCATCTCAGACTGACCACCATCGAAGACAACCCCGAAATCCGCTTTTACCGCCACGCCAATTATGTCCATCTGTTTTACCCGGCGGATGCCGGGGAGGATGCCATCGTCACCCCCGGCAGGCTGATCCGGGCCAATTACCGGATGAACCCGGATCGCATTTTGCTGGCGGAAATTCGCGGAAAAGAGGCCTGGGACGCGCTAAAAATCGTCGGCTCCGGCCATGAGGGACTCATCACCTCGATGCACGCGGGCAGCCCTGAAGCCTGTATCGAAGGGATCATCGACCGCTGCTATGAACATCCTGACTGCCAAAATATCCCGTTTGCGGTACTGCTGCGCAAGGTGCTTAACAGCGTGGACGTCATCGTCAGCGTCGACATCCATGGCGATATTCGCCGGATGGGCGCGATTTATTTTAAACATCTTCATCTGAACAGCATGAAGGAGGTCTTTAATGAGGCGAATCGTTGAAATACTGTATGCCGGTGCGGCGCTGGTGATGCTCTCCGGCTGCGCATCGCCGCCAGAGCCCGTTCAGCCCGCATGGGATACACCCGGCGCGGCCGTTAACGCCACGCTCCCGCAGTGGTCGGAAAACCGCATTGTCATTCCGTCCCCCGACGTCGATGGCCGCTGGTCAACGTCCATCATTTTCAGCCCTGAAGCCATATATCCGCCCGGCGTCTGGTATGCCGTCGCGCATTCAGAGCAGGTTATCGTCAATGCGCCCGATGGGGCGAGTTATTTCAGGGCGAAGTCCTGGCTGAGAAAACACGGTTATCGCGCCGTCGTGACTTATCAGCCTACAGCGACTGACCGCCTCGCCTGCCATTCCACCGAGATTTATTTTTACCGCTGACCGCGACGGTCATCCACGTTCGTAACCCACCCGACATTTATTTCCTGCAATAAAAAGGACATTACCATGAAAAAACCCGTTCTCGCGGCGACGCTCCTGTGCCTTGCCGCCGGTTTTTCCACACCGTCATTTGCGGCCGATCCCTGCGAAGTGGTGTTGTGCCTGTATGGCAAGGCAACCGGCAACGGCGGCGGAACCGAGTGCAGCAGCGCGGAGCACGCCTTTTTCAGCATCAACGCCTTTAAAAAACACCATCGCTTCAACCCGGACAAGACGTTTACTATGCGCCGGGATTTTCTCACACAGTGCGCCAGCGCCGACCCCGCAGCCGTCAGTCAAATATTATCGCGCTATGGCCGGATGCGCGGCTAACCGCATGCCACGAATGGATAAAAGTAGTCATAAAACCGTCAACAAGGCTTGGCATAGGAGCCTAGTTTAGGGACTATGAGTTTAAACTTCAGAAAAGGATTTACGACATGAGTATCCGCTTTCCGCCCAAACTGATTCCCGGAGATTTGATTGCCGTCACGGCTCCATCATCTGGCGTCCCTCAACATCTACATCCCCGGCTGGAACTTGCCATTAGCAACCTTAAGAAAAAAGGTTTCAGAGTCCGTGAAGGGATGTGCTTGCGTTCACAGTATAAAAATAAAAGCGCATACAAAACTTCACGTGCGGAAGAACTGATGTCTTATCTCACCGATCCGGAAGTGAAAGCCGTTATGCCGCCATGGGGAGGCGATCTGGCAATAGAGCTACTTGAGTTACTTGATTTTAATCTGCTAGCTCAGACTGAACCAAAATGGTTTGTCGGCTTTTCAGATTTGAGTACTTTTCATGTTCCGCTGACCACGCTTTCTGGCTGGGCAACACTTCATGGGCCTAACCTTATGGATCTTGGAGCTCAGGAGTTAGACACGACCACAAAAGCTATATGGAACATTCTAGAGGCTGAACGGGGGTCTGTGATTAAACAGCACTCTTCAACAGCATTCCAAATTGACGAAAACCAATGGGGTACAGCCACAGGCGCTGGTTTTAATCTGACACAAAAAACAAAGTGGAAACACCTCGATGGCGTTACTTCCTCTGCCAGCTTCCATGGACGTCTGATCGGTGGATGCCTTGAAATCATATCGAGGTTAGCAGGCACGTCATTCGGTAATCTGCCTTTGTTTCAAGATCAAAACAGCGATGAAGGCACTGTTCTGTATTTTGAAAATGTGGAAATGGCCCCCTGTGAGTTAACGCGAGCATTATTCAGCTTACGCTTACACGGTTGGTTTAATAATTTAACCGGTATTCTAATAGGTAGAAGTGCTGTGCCAGACGTCAGCGATCACACTCAATACAATTATCTGGATGCCCTTCGAGCCTCCCTTGGCGATCTTGACGTTCCCGTGCTTTATGACGTGGATATCGGTCATATACCACCACAAATTTCACTCATTAACGGCGCAATTGCGACAGTCACATTCACTGAAAGTGGAAGTTCAGTCACTCAGCAAGTGTAGTCAAATGATCATCTGTCAAAGCAGGAATACAAAAATCGTATACCCACAATAATCGGCAAATATTCAGCCACCCAAACGCTCCGTAAGAAGCAAGATTTAACCGCCAAAATGTGCGTTATCTAATTAGAGCGTACGGTACGAACAGGCAGCGATTTTTGGGCTTTTAAATTTATGCGTCAGCAGAAATTTAAACGTGGCGTGAGGCGAGTAAATTCAATTTCACAGAAATTGCTAATTTGCGTCGCCGAACCCACCGGCGAGCGTTCACCCCCAGGTGAACCGAGCTGGCGGGGGGAGCCGAATAAATTTCGCCGCCCCAGCGAGCGAAAAGCTATCGCCCACGATAGCGGTTTATTTGGGGGGCGCAGCCCCGCACACCGTCGCGGCTAAGTCTCCGGCCAAAAGCCGGTAGCGTGGCGCGACCACCCTCTTTGAAGGCGTTTTCCCATTTTTTCGCTTGGCCGGAACGGACAAAAGAAAAAATAGGCGAAAAACGGCGTCTCAAAGGGGGTGGTCGCGCGTAGCGGGCGACGGTGTGCCGCCTTTGATGTTGGGGGTTTTGGCGCGGCGTCCAGTTGCGACATTACCCCCATGCGATGGTCCATAAGGGCGTCCAGCCCGCATGAACTGGCGCACGCTGTTTCGTGCCGGGAAGCATGCTTTCCGACACATGGCCGCAGAGCGGTCACCTTCTTCGCCCCAGACGTTCGCCCCGCCTTTTCGCCCAACACCGTGGGGCGAAGTGATGGGGCGATGCCTTGGGGCGAGTCGCTGACGAAGGAGGCATCGTGATTTTAAATAAGCTGGCGGTTTCACTGTCGCCGATAGTGAATAGCGCGCTGAGTTTCATTGCTTTTATGCAACAGCATCAGCTGATGCTGGCGCTGTTATCGGGGCTGACGATGCCATTTTTCGCGTCGATGAAAAGCGATGAACGGCAAAAAGCCCCGTTGTGGCAAAAGCTGATTATTGCTTTCTCCATGGTGTGTTTTCTTTCCGGCTCGATGGGGCCATTACTTATCTGGATTTTCCGGTGGCTTTATCAAGGCCAGGTCATCGCCAGTACACCCGTACTGACCTGGTCAGTGGTTATTTCCTTTACTGTTGCCGGTTTTATTTTTCATATTATTCTGCGCAGGGTATTAACCCCCGAACTGGATAAAATAAAGAAACGCCTTATAAAAAAGACCACCCTTGAACGGGAATTACGCACCGATGTCCGCACGGTAAAATCCCTGCTGCCGGAAACGCTGCATTATAACCCACTGGATTATATCGACCTGAATAAAGGGTTATTTATCGGCATGGGCCGTGATAAACATCCGATGTATCTGCCGTTAAAAGACTGGCAAAAACAACACGCGAATATTATCGGCACCACCGGGGCCGGTAAAGGGGTCGCAACCGGAATATTGCTTTATCAAAGCATTCTGGCCGGTGAAGGCATTTTTGTTATGGACCCAAAAGATGATGAATGGGCGCCACATCTTTACCGCAAAGCGTGTGAGGATGCAGGCAAGCCCTTTGCCTTAATTGACCTGCGAAAACAGCAATACCAGTTAAACCTAATTGAAGATATTACGCCTGATGAACTGGAAGAGCTTTTTGTCGCTGGTTTCAGTCTGGCGGAGAAAGGTCAGGAATCAGACTTTTACCGTATCGACGATAGAAAGGCCGCTCGCATGGCGGCGCAATTTGTCAGTCATCACCCATCCTCGACTATCTGCGATATTTATAATGGCGATTATGTCCAGGGGATTGCGGAGGACATCAAAGCGTTTTTCGGCAAGATTGAAGAGCTGGCATTACTCAATGCCATCAACGCGCCCACCGGATTTTCGCTTAATACGATATTTGAGGAAGGCGGTTGCTGTTATGTCATCGGTTCAATGCGCAACAGCAAAATTATTACCGCCCAGCGAATGCTACTGGTACGACTTTACCAATTAGCGGAAAGGCGCGACCGGGTAAAAGATACGCCCCGCCCTATCGCCATCTTTCTCGACGAGCTGAAATACCATTTATCCAAACCTGCACTGGAAGGATTAGGCGCAGCGCGGGATAAAGGCGTGCATATCATCATGGCGCATCAGTCGGTCGCCGATTTGAAAGACTGCCCGGCGGATTTGAAAGGCGATGCCGTTGTCGGCGCAGTTGTTGAAAACGCCAAATTCAAGCTGGTTTATCGCGTTATGGACCCGGATACAGCGGAATGGGTGGCGAGAATGTCGGGCACCATCTTAGTCGATGATGAAGTTCGCAAAGCGAAAACCGATGCCGTACTGACGGAAACCATCGACGGTGAGCGCACCATCAGACAGGCCGAGCGTTTCTTTATCGACAGCAATATGATCCTGAACCTGCCCGATTTTGTCAGCTTTATCTTTACGACGAGAACACTCCCCTCGGCCTCACTGATTTCTCCCATCAAGGTGCAAAAACGCAAGTTGGAGATCTGTTCCGTTTCTCCTGACATTGCCGCGTCGGCAACGCCGGCAAGAGTCGCGCTGGACTTCGACGAGGAAGAAGCAACACCCGCTTCAACGCCCAATGTTACGGTAACCCGGCCAGATCTTTTCTTTGAAGGGGAAAGAGAATCAACAAAACCGAAATTCGATGATGACGAAACACCGTCCTTGCTCGATTTTTAGGAGGAGTAATGCTTATAGCCACGCATAGCGAGCGCACCGCTCGCAACAGCGAGAAGATAAAAAGACTGCTGAATTTCCTGAAGGAAGAAACCTACAGCGACTTTAAAACGCTGATGCTGCTGTTTGGCTTCAGGGATCATAAATCGCTGTATACGCTGCTGACAAAAACTGAGCGAATGGGGTTAATACAAAAGTATGTATTTGAATCACGGACGATGAAAATGTCATTGTGGGGTATAACCAGCGACGGACTGGCTGTTGTGTTAACCCCCGACGATGTGCTTTTCCCGGCACGATTTGAGCCTTCAAAAATCACCGGTTGGACGCTGGATCACCACCTTG
The DNA here is from genome assembly GCF_040240345.1 of Brenneria sp. g21c3. Taxonomy (NCBI): domain Bacteria; kingdom Pseudomonadati; phylum Pseudomonadota; class Gammaproteobacteria; order Enterobacterales; family Pectobacteriaceae; genus Brenneria; species Brenneria sp. g21c3. The sequence goes on from NZ_JBEIAB010000028.1 coordinate 10,530, forward strand.
ATAATCAGGTGGCTAGGTTGATCCTGGAGAAAAAAGGCGCATCCGGATGGATAAACGGCGATCACTCAACGTTCCTCAGCCAGTATCAGGTCAAACACCGTCCGGATGGACTCATCACACTCCCTGACGGACAGGTCATCGCAGTAGAAACCGAGCGTCGCCTGAAGACCAAAGCCCGCTATCAGTCAATCATCGCCAGCCATTTGCTGGCCCGGACACAAAAGCACTGGATTTACGTCTTTTACATCGTACCGGATCTACAGAAAAAACGGGCGCTTGAACTGCTGTTTGGCAGCGTCAAGCACGTCATCATCAACCATCAGCACATACCGCTGGAAGCACGTCATCGGAACGTTTTTCGCATTTATACTCTCGACGAACTGCGACAACTGGAACCGGAATAATACCCATAAACCGGATTAGGTATTTTTGAATATGACTATCGGGTAACTGAAATCGTTAGATTTAACATCCTATTAAACAGATTATTATCTAAATCACCTCGCTAAACTTTGGATGGGTATACTTTTTTCATTTCTTTACAACTAATTAAACGCTCAACATCAGCAAGAATAGATTTATACTCACTACCACCCGACAAATATATATAGCTAGGAGGGATTTCAAATTTCCCTATTGAGTTTCTATATGTTCCAGTGACTGCTTTACTAGTTGTTACAACAATATTTAATGAAAAATAATGGCTATATTTATATATCTCAAGATTGTGTTCCTTTGAACCATATTCATGATAATCTTCCAAAATTTTTACTGCATCAGTCACCTTGGTTATATAATGCCCTTCTTGCTTCCCATTTCTTTTACAGAAGATTGATTGTGAATCCGAAGTCTCATCTAACAAAACTATTACTGTTCTTTTATTTGGCTTTTTTATTCTTTCAGTAATACAACCTGAATTGCTTGTTAAAAAATTCTTCCCATCATTCATGACAATATAAATAACATCAGAATTAACAATGTCGACACCAACTTCTTTCATCCGGTTTGAATATACTATCCTCTCTAATCCTTGTTTTTCCAACTCAACCAACACAGGGAATTTATTTTCAACAAGCTGTTTTATCTCAAAATTAGTATGATATTTTATTTTCTCGTTAACATAGTATGATATTGTTAATAGTATAAATATAGAAGTTCCTATATTTAGCAACATACCATTCCAAGGTTCAGGGCATTTCAGTAATGTAGGAATGACAGCCAGCACCAATAGAGCTATAATACCCCAAAGAGCATACTTACTCATCAAAATACTTATTACATTATCTTTTTCCATTTTACAATCCTTTTTTAAATCCATTAAGACATATAAAACCTTATTGAAAATAAAATCATAAATTTTTTTATGAGAACAAGTGAGGGGGTATTTTAACTCTTCGACAAACCAAAAAAATGAACAATGACATATAATTTAATCCAGTATAGTAATACAGGTATGGTCAGAAACGCGTCGACGCAGTACATCTAAATTTATTTTTTCAAAAAATAACGACATACCCACTCACACTATAACCGTCACGATACAATAATGTAGATACATTGTCATTCATATGCCGCACACTGGAATAATTCCCATCTACAATATTATGCATGATTAATTGTTCCATCGTAGGAGCATGACCGTTCGGTACTTTCCTTGAATGCACCCATCCTCATTCATGTCCCTACAGTATAATAGGCCGAATTCCTTTGTGGCCCTGATCCAACTCAAATTTATCCATCAAATAGTGGTGAGTTTTCATGCGAACCTCTCCGACGATCTCCTGATCCGCCATCAGGAACACGCTTCCCAGCTCGGCGAGCAATTATTCAAACGCATAACCCTCACTGCCAAACTTCCCTTTCATTTCACGGTTCAGACGATTCTTCGCACCGCTCCAGTGGACCAGTTCATGCAAGCCGATAGAGTAGAAATTAGCGGCATCGGAAAAAGATGTCGTTCCGCCCGTTGACTGCTTGAAGAAGGCATTTTGACCATTATCTATAATGCTTGCACCACTGCGGCGCAGAAGGTTTTCAGCCTGTCGAACATCACGGTGGAGCCCCAGCAGAAGGCAATCAATTTGTTAAACATGAAACACCGTGAACGTTTTAAGAATCGGAATCTGGTCGATTTCTCCGTCTGCGTTTTCCTTTTCAGGAATGACGACATAGGCGCATTCATCGCACGTTATCCCGGCGTCCTGCATCGCCCGGATGGCATATTACCCTGAGCAGCGGTGCCATCGTTGCGGTGGAAACAGAGCGAACGATGAAAACGCGTGCCCCTTACATCAGCATCGTTAACAGTCACCTGGCCGCCAGCGACGCCGGACGCTGGCACTATGCGATGTATGTTATGCAGAACAACAAAACCAAAATCGCTCTCATCAGGCTGTTTGAAAGTATCAGGACGGTGGTAAGGAACGGAATTTCGGTTCCATTTGATGCGAAAAACCGGGAAATGTTTCTTTTCCGCACGATAGACGAACTTGAACAAGCTCCCGTCAGTCACGATTAAAGGCATACCTGTTTAACAGCACAGAAAGAAACGTTAAATTCCGTCGATGAGGAAGTCTATTGCGGCCTTTACCTGAGTACGGTACTGAGCAGCATCACAGAACACCGCCCCCAGGGCCTGGACAGGGATACTTGCCAGTTCGTGAGTCATTACAGCGTATTCTTTGCCGTCCGTCAGTCTGACTACGGGGACAAGGCGTTCCGGTCGGTGGCCTGCCGGATACTTTTCAACAGGTAGCAGCGGGATCACTATCCGACGATTCAACTGTCCAATAATATCGCTCGTGACATCGAGCAACAGAGGGTAAACGACGCTTCTCCCGGTATTACCGTATACAGTGAATTGCATGGTTAAAACGTCCTGTATTCATCGCTGAAACAACCCTGTTCATCATGAAAATGATTTAGTGCTGCGAGAGCCTCCCTGTTTTCTTCTTGCCATTTTTTCGCTTCATGATAGCGAAGCTCTGCATCCAGGGCGGTTGTCAGGGTAGCGCTCAGATTAATACCCGCCTCACGCGCTCTTACCAGTAAGGCACGCTCTACTGTCATGGTCACGCTCTGCGTGTTGCGTTGTTTCGCGGTCATAGTTTCTCTCTTGTATGAAATACGTGCGTATTACACGGTACAATACACTTATCATAACACCAAAAACAGGCCCTGCTACCGTTGCAGTCCTGCAAACTTCACAGTCAGTCGTCATACCTGAGCCGTCGTTTACAGCAATCACGATGTACAAACGCCGTTTGCGGGATGCGCGGGCTCTTTGCCGCCCGCACCCGCAGCCTGCGAATTTTCCGGGCATTCAATGCCCGGAAAATTCGCAGGGAAATTAATCTCCCTGAGACTTCTGTCACTCCGCCGCCCGCAATAAGGTTAAAGCCGCACTCCTTTGCGGCTTATCATCTCCGACTCAAATCTTATCCATCAGATAACGATGCGCTTTCGATGCGGCACTGGTCGCTTTGAAAACATAGCGCTTGTCGTTTTTCAGCGCCTGGAGCCATGAGGCAATATAGCTTTCATGCTGCACCTCTCCGACAATCCCCAAATCCGCCATCAGAAAAGCACTTCCCAGCTCAGCCACTAATTCCTCCTCCGCATAATCTGCACTGCCAAATTTCCCTTTCATTTCACGGTTAAGTCGTTTTTTACCACCGCTCCAGTGAACCAGCTCATGCAGGCCGGTAGCGTAGAAATTAGCTGCATCTGAAAACAGATGGCGCTCCGGTAGCCAGACTTCATCAGTTGACGGTCTGAACAAGGCGTTTTGTCCTTTCTCAATGATGTTAGCGCCACTGTTCCGGAACAGATTTTCAGCCTCCGGCAACGGGTCAAAGGTTACTTCCGGGCTGACTGTTTCAGTTGTCAGCGGAAGGCCATTAATTTGTTCAACATTGAACACATTGAAGGTTTTCAGCATCGGAATCTGGTCGATTTCGCCGTCTTCGTTTTCTTTCTCTAAGGTTGTATAGAAAATGGCTGTCGTGCCGTGCTCGCCTTTGCGAACCTGCCCACCGACTGCCTGCGCTTGTTTGTAGGTCATCCAGCGTGAATCACCGAAACCCTGTTTTGACGCACTGCACCACAACAGCATGATATTCATTCCGCTATACGCGATACCGGTTGCGAAGTTGGAAGGCAACCCAGACATGCCCGGCACTCGTTGCCACGGGCAAGACCACGGTTTTACACCGGCTTCAAGCGCTGCAATGATATTGTCGGTGACGGTCTGATAAATATCTGTTCTGGTTTGAGAAAATTTCGTTTTTGAGGAGCCTGACTGCTCCAGCGGGGATACGCTGGTCGCCGCTGCGGTGTTAGGGGCGCTAGTCTGGGTGGTATGCAGGGAAATGGTCATGTTTTTTCTCCGTCAGTGGTGTGATTTTCGTCTTCGTATCGCCTGACGGTTCGCTTTCCCGGCATCGTTCCGGCACGCAAGGGCGCAGAATGCGTGCCATTTACCCTTGCGGGACGGGTTGTGTTGGGAAACGATTAACCGGAAGCTGATACGGGAACGGAAGTCACAGGGGAGAAAAAACTGACCCTGCATAATCGGGCGTAGCGCCCCTTGCTCTGCGGCGGTGAAATGGGTTTGAGGTTTGGGGGCTGTAGAGAGATGCACAGTGCATTGTAAGCATCAGCGATGGCTCCAACCGCAGTCAGTCAAATACTATCGAGCTGTGGCCGGATGCCGCAAACGGATAAAAGGAGCAGTTCATTTGGCACAAAGTAGCACGCAGCTACGTCATCAGGTTTTTATGAGAAATAAAATAAGCTATTCAGCTTAGTAGCGGGTAACACATGTAACATATTTTACAATGTATTATTGATGGTCCTCGATTTGAAGAGGACCGACTAGTATTATTTTAAAATTTCGTTCTCTAATCTAGATTGCAAGGGTTTAAGCTGCCTCTTTATTGCTTTTGAGCCCATGATTTTTGCGGCTCTATAACCATAAGTTAAAAAATTTCTTCTTCCAATATGTGAATATCTAGCATAGATTTTTTTCTTAAAGAGTGGTCTTAGAGGTTCACCTCTTGCGGCTCTAATCTTATTCTTACTTTCCATTGTAGCCTTGGCTAATCGAACTCCTCTTTTCATACGTTCCGAATATCTTGCTAAAGATGAGGAACGTAAGAAAACACTACAACCATCAAAAATGAATCCAAGGTATTGCAAAGGCATGCTTGCAACTAAAACACCATCTTTTAATGAAAAATCTCTAATTTCAGTTTTCTTCGGATTAATGTCAACCTTAAGATGTTTAATACTTTTGACAACATCACCAGCCAGGTCATTTTTATATTTTGTAGGTATAATAAACAGCATATCATCACAATACCTAAAATAATAGCCACTACGTTCTTTAGCGTATTTTTTCATCGCCACATCAAAGTCAAGCATATATATATTTGAAAGCAATGCGCTAATCGGCGAGCCCTGAGGTATCCCTTTTCCTGCTTTATTAACAATAACAAGACCGCCTTCTCTTATTTTATTTCTAAACTCAGCAGGTGTGCATATCCTACGCCTATTATATTTAGGGTTGTTTTTCGAAATCCCTAGGGTTTCATATGTTTTATTTTTATCAACTTTGGAATATTTAGTAATGCTCTTAAAAACAGCAAAGTGATCTTCTGGTAGTTTTTCAAGACCAATAGTATTACACCATTGCCGTTTTAAAATCTGATGATCTAAATTGTCAAAAAAACCAGAAAGGTCTAATGCTACTGCACTACACGTACCCATTTTTGTTATTGTATCAAAAGTTTTTTTTGCAAATTCTATATTACTTTTATTTAGAGATCTAAATGCAAGAATGTTATCATGCAAATTATGCTTTTTGATTAATAGCTCATAACTCCTTGAAATTTTTTCAGCGTAAAATGCATATATATGGCTATCCATATGGGATGAATAGGCTATAGGTCTTAATTTATCGATTCTTTTTAATTGCCTTGTTTTTTTGTCTTTTTTTATTTTATAGGATTTAACATCAAAACTCAAAAAAGGGAGGAATGAATGCTTGGTAATATTTACTGGGGACGATACATACTTGACTACTTTTTTTAATGACACAGGCTCATCAAAATGCAAATAACCTCTTTTTCTGAACCATGGATAATCTTCATTGTCCATTACGATACCTAAATAAAACTAGCAAAACCGGAGGATGATAGAATAGCGACAATTCTAAAAAACATCCTCCGGCTTAACCAAGTGGTCTTTCTCCAACCTTCTCATCCACAATCAGTACCTGAATACAGAATGTGAACCTCGTCGCAAATGTTAGATATGCTGTATAATGTAATCAGTAGCGTGGAATCTATTATGAATATCATCCAAGCGTTGTTCACCGTCATCACAGTGATTGGTTTCACCAAGAACTGTGGTGGCCTTGACAACCTGTACAAAACCCCTAAGCCGTTGCTTAGGGCACTTTTTTTATATCATTGTACGTTATAAAAAACAATGTTTAGCCATAAAAAATTGCCTTTCTTAGTCAGAATGATCTAAGGTCCCATTTCTTATCTCAGTATCCAAAGATATTTGTTTTCCTCCTGTTTGTTCAGAGCAACTGGTACTAAATTCTCTTGATGTCAACGTCCGCTATGACTCTGGGCTGGCAGTCAGATTCGATTGACCACAGTACCGCTGTAGAGGGCATAGCTGTTCGGCTCTCATCTAGCAGCGCTCCGCCTTAGCCATGCCCCTACGCCGTTAACGGTTAGCCCCCCTACTTCAGATTTCCTGGTAGCTGATTCCAGCAGCCCGGACTTTCACTATCAAAAAACTCTATCAGAATATTTTGCCCAAGATTATCTTTGATTAATTGGTTAGCTCTATTGCAATACGCCTGATCTCTTCTGAAAACAGATACAGCGACTCGCTTTATGCCCGCTCCAGCCATTCGTTTTAGCAGATGTACATCATGCTCGCCCATTCCCCAGCCTAAAATCACCAGATTTTCACGCTGTTCAGCGAGAACTTCCCTGTAAACCGTTGAAAGATAGAAACTGCTTTGAATCGAGTTAACTTTCTGTTCATACGTTCCTTCGCTCACAAACAGCGGAACGACTTCCTCGCTTTGCCAACGTTTCAGGATCGATTCAAGCAAACCAGCATTCTGAATATGAATTTTACTCTCCTGTTCGACACGATTTCGACACAATATGAGGCTGCCATGCGGATAAAAAACAAGCGTATTAGATTGTTCATTTCCAAGCATCCCTCTTAACCGTTGCCAGTCCTGCTCAAAAAGACCTCTGGCAAGAAAGCAGTCCTTAAATCGATGATGATCATTGATATCCAGACCATATGTCATTGTCCAGTAAACGATCAGGTCATAGTTAAGCGAAATAACCGTGTCGAATCTTTTCAGAAACTCGTAAATATATGGCAGTTGTTCATCCACTTCATCATGTTCAGGATGCACATCGCGTACAGCCTGAATAAGACATTCGCGGATTCGGAGGTAAGCCTCATGGGTACGGGCATCCTCAATTTCTAAAGATTTATTGACGTTAGACGCCTGCCAGACGATACGCAGAATAAGTTCGAAATCTTTGGTTTTAAAAAAGTCAAACAGCCTACGGACATCTTCCGCCAGACTCTCTCTTTGCGTGACGTGTTCAAGCAGAGATCCATATGCAAAACGAGGACTGACGGCGATGCTTGCGCCGTTGCCCAGTAAAATAGTTCCATCGTATCGTGGCGCTAGTTCAGACCAAGGGTGAATGGTAAACGACATTTTAGCTTTCCGCTCCAGTAGTGAATTTTTTTAAATGAAAAACATTTTACAGCGAAGGTGCTAACTGTTTGCGTTTTTTCGTAAGAGTTTCAACAACCTCATTCACTGAAGGCAAAAATTATCTTTGTTTTCAGTCATTACCTAAACTTAGCTACATAGCCACGGCCATTTATCCATATAGATATTATCTTCATGATTTTATAGACTATCCAGTTAAGAACCTTCTTTTCAGGAAATTGAGCGATGCCCCGATTCATCAATACTATTTTATGGTCAGGTCATGAACGGTAAAGCCGTCACGGGCGACAATCATTTAACAGAACCGCACGAGGCGGAATTCAGTTTCTATGAGTTTTTCGCGGGCGGCGGTATGGCCCGGGCTGGCCTGGGAAAACAATGGCGATGCCTGTTCGCTAACGACATGGACCCGATAAAAGCATCTACCTACATCGACAACTGGGGCGATGAACATTTCGACATACGCGATGTACGCGAAGTCGCCCCTGATGATCTCCCGCAGCACGCTGATTTAACCTGGGCCTCGTTCCCCTGCCAGGATTTATCGCTGGCAGGCAATGGCCTGGGGATCGGCAAAAGAGATTCCAGCGCGGATGAAACTACGCGTTCCGGTGCGATATGGCCATTTCTTGATTTGATAAGCAAACTCAGCGAGGAAAAACGTAAGCCGCCGATTCTTGTCCTTGAAAATGTTCTTGGGTTGCTGACGCTGGATCAAGGGTGTCATTTTGCCGCGATATGCCATCATCTAAGTAAAACAGGCTACCGTTATGGAGCAATAATCGTTGATGCGAAACACTTTCTTCCACAATCCAGACCCCGCGTCTTTATTGTGGCGATTGGTCGCTGTGTTTCCATTCCAAAATGTTTGGTTTCGAAAGAACCTCTGGCGCAATGGCATTCGCCGTCGCTTCTTCGCGCCTGCGATGCGCTGGCGGAAGACGCTCGCAACGACTGGATCTGGTGGTCGCCTGGCAATACACCTGATGCCAGAATGAAGGAGCTGGACGATTTAATCGATTTTGAAGACAAAAACGCGCTATGGCACTCTGCCGATGAAACACGACGGCTTATCAGCATGATGGCTCCAGCGAATCTCGCGCGTCTGGCAAACGCGCAGGCATCCGGCGAGACAATAACAGGCAGCCTTTATTTACGCATGCGCAAAGAAAAAGGCGTCAACCAGCAACGGGCGGAAATTACGTTCTCGGCGGTTCTTGGTTGCCTGAGAACGCCAAAAGGCGGCGCTTCCCGTCCTCGCATTATCGTCGTCAAAGGCCATCAGGTGAAAACGCGGTTGTTGTCGGTCAAGGAAGCGGCAGCGTTAATGGGACTACCGGAAGATTTTATTCTTCCGCCCGCATATCAATCGGCTTTTAAAATCATTGGTGACGGACTTGCCGTTCCTTCCGTCCGTTTTCTGGCCGAGCGCATACTGGAGCCTCTAGCGACGGCGGCCCGAAACGGCGGCCATCAAGAGGAGGATAGACAAGCATGAACTGGACGCCGCCTGTTACGCCCGATGACTGGGAAATTAAGCTGGTCGATTATTTTCTCCGGTTCGGCGCCGACGGCGATGCGCAGGATATTCGCTGGTTTGAAGTGACGCCGTCAACGCTCGCGGCGGCATTCGCCGACAGCGGTGCCGGCGCGGATGAAATAGAAGAAGCATTTCGTACCTGTATGTCGAACATACCGAATCTACCGCAGCGCCTTGAAGGCGGCATGATGGAAAGGTCCAATGACAAATCGCCCGGCTATTTCACTTATCTTGTCATGACGCTTCTTATCAGTAGTCAATTCGATGCCCAAGAAGAACGCAATGACTTTCGCCTAAAGTTACAAAACTGGTTGCGGAGCAGGCATAGCTTTCAGAACTTATCCGGCGTAAACGCGATGTGGGAGGCGTTAGCCGAATGGCTTAAGCGACGTATTCAAGAAGGCGAACCTTACAGGCGTCTCGTCCTGCCCCCGCGGGATGGCTGGGTTCAGATAGGGCATACCTTACGCCTAGCATTCCCGAATAAAGCCGATCTGCGTCTGATGAGCGGGTTCCTTGAGAGTCATTCACAAGCCGCAGCCGGCCCGCGGAAAATGATCGAATACTTTCAGGTCGTTATCCAGAGAGAAAACGTTTCTCATGCGTTGAAACAGGCCTTCACCGAGTTCAGGGACGCCTGGATATTGGGGCGTCGCGCGCTATTCGATATGCCGTTCTGGCGTCTGCGCCAGCGGGCTACCGAACTGTCTTCCGGTATCACGGCGCATCAGGCAATTATTGATATGTGCGTTGATTTCGATGGTTCGCGATGTTATTTCAGCGAAGATGGCGAATCCATTTTCCATGCTACGTTATCCGAAGCTCTTGACGCTACTTCCGCCGAAAACAGCGACAATCTGGGAAAAGCGATAAATGCAGGCTTAATTTTCTTTCATCAAACAGGGCATGGACGCTGGAGAGCGAAACTGTCTCCTGGCGACTATTCGCAGCAATTCCATATTGCGTTATCCAGTAGACATTCCGTACGAATCAGCGAGCGCCTTAGAAGCTATGTTGACGAAGGTGAGTGGATTTTAACGACGCAGCCGCTGAATCGGGTTACAGCGATGGATATTTTTCGCGCAGTAAAATCCTCTTCAGGCGATGATGACGTTACGCGCCCTCAGCTATACGGTGGAATACGCGTACCCGGCGGATGGCTGGGATTACCGACGTTTTTGCCTTCTGTCGAGTCGGATACACGACGCTACAAAATATATTCATCCGGACATAGTGATGCGAGCATCAACATTTCTGTCGCAGATGGTCGACTAATTTCTTCATCACCGCTCAATGGAGAATTTTTTATCGAACCAGCACTTGAAACTGGCGAGAAAACGCCGCCGTGGCGGCGGCGCGCGCGCTTTTTCACCCGAGCCGTGCCACACCCGGCGCTAGGCGAAAGCGCAAGATACCGGTTTGAGCCGCTTTTCGACTGGTCGACGTCTTCGCTTAAGGTGCCGTCGTTTAATTTTGAAGAGCCGTTTCAGTGGGAAGGCGGCGAAGTACGTTGCGAGCATCTTCTGGAGGCCGTTTACGCCAGCGGCGCCAGCGGCTGGGAGGAAGCCGAATTAGTCGCGCTTCTCGAACGCGTTGCCGACGATATCAGCGTATGGCATTTGATTCGCTGTCTGCATCATGCGGGGCTGATCGAACCACGCCTGCGCCCTGGGTGGAAAGGTCGGGTATGGACGCTGGTTAAACCTGCGTTGCTTCATCTTCGCAACGGGGAAAATAGTCTGGTTGTTGCAGAAGGCGCTGTCTGCGCCAGCCTAATGGATGATTTTCAAAAAGCGGTCGCCGGACTGAACGGAGAAAGTTTCCGTCGCAGCGGCGTAAGCGTCTGGTCTCCGCCCGTATTCGGGGCCGTACTTGCGGATCCTGCTGCGTTATCCCAGCGCCTCGGATGGCCGCTTATCGATGCGCCGTCGTCATCCGATACAACGCCGCTTTCACTGGCACCGACGGAACGCACCGCCGAACTACACGATCCGGCAGCTGTCTGGGACTGGCGTTCAGGAAAGTTCCAGCAATATAAACTCCCGTATAAAGATGCCGCGTCGTTATTGCGTTATGTACATCCCGGCGGGAGAGATCATGATATTTATCGGGTAGTTTCCGGGCGGAAAACGACGCATTTTCTTTCCCGAACCGCAGCTATTATCGCCGCTGGAGCGAAAGACCGGGAACCGATATTCAAACGCGTCGCCAAAAATCATCTGTTATGCCTTATCAAAGATTGCGGTCTGCCTGACGCGTTGGCGGCAGGAATACGACGCAATACGCTCAGAAACGGAGGCCCGACGGATTCGGGTTATGTGTATCCTGTCGATGACGCCTCTTTCCTCTGGGTGAAGTCGCTGCTTCCGGGATGCTTCTTTTCCCTCTCCCCGGACGACGAGGGCGATGCGAGCCATTTAGTTTCCGTCGCTCGCCATTCCGGTGGGAAAATACGTCCGATATGGCAAAACGGACGGCTAACACTGACTTCGAGATAATAAGGAAAATAATGATGGGCGAAATCCCTTGGTATCTTGGTCAATATGATCGCAGAAATTATCAGTCTTACCTCAAAGCTGTAGCGCAGGAAACCCCTAATGGCTGGCGTACGATCGATAACCCAAAGAAGTTGTTCCCTCACACGGGAGAAGTCGAATTTAACGCGTCTGACGCTTTGCCGATGCGTAAGGGAGAATGGGTCGCCTTTCATGTGGGACCCGGCATTCGCAGCAGAGCGCAAGCGAAGCAATCCCGCCGCATTTATCCTTATTATGATTTATCTTCCGGACAGTCGCTGCTGGAAGCGCGTCGCCGATTGAGTTTCGATGGCATAACGACAGGCGGCGAACCGGGACTATGGGCTATCCGTTTCGGACCTGACGGGCTTATTCTGGCGAATCTGGCTGAATCGAAATCAGGTTGCCTGCTCCTGTCTAAGAACCAGAACGTTTATGAATACGATTTCAACGAAAGCGGCGTGATTATCGTATCCGGCATGTCTGAAAGCGAAAAAGCGTTTTATATGCCCGATTTCAATGTTTCACCTACTCGGATCCATGACTGGACGCCGGATAAGCAGTACATCGAAAACGCCATTCAACTTATTTCCTGTGCGGGATCAACGACGGCGATCGCTTCATGGCTTCGAGCGCATTCGGACGAGCAAAGCGGAAAATTAAACTCCGGCGTCGACGATCTTCTTGCTACAGCTCAATCACTCCGTTCCGGCGAACTAGCAAAGAAACTGGAAGAAGAAGATGGCCTAGCCCGCCAGCTTGCTGAATCATTACTCAGTGACGGCAGAATCGCTGACTTGCTCGAATGCCAGATACAAAGTATCGCTGAAGAAGAGCGAACGACGTTGCGCACTGAGCAAAAAAAAGCGCTCGAAGACGCATTTTCCGCCGAGCGCCAGCAACGACTAGATGCTCTTGATGCGAAAATGGCTGCTTTTCTGGCAACTCAAAAGAATGAAATCGAACATCAAATCGCCCAATTACGACAAAGCGAAGAAGAAAAATTACAGGCTGATTTTGCAGAGAAACAAACGAATATCGAGCAGACGCTAAAACATGAGAAAGCGCGCCTCGAAAGCGAAATTGATCGTCTGAAAGACGCCATCGCGGATTTATGCGCTCAGAACGAACATCAACGTCAGACGCTGGTTTCCCTGACCAGCGAGCGTGAAGCTTTTTTGGCTTCACTTGCAGACATCAGAGAGCATACTGCTCATGCGCAAGTCGAACTTGAACATATAAACGCCGCAATTGCTGACAAAGCTCGCCAAATGGCGTATTCAGCCATCCCGAAAGTGAGACTCCCGCCTGAAGCGAAAACCGTGTCCTGCAAAGAGTTCGGTCGCAGTGTCAGTGAAAACAATTTGCTAACGCCTGACGGTAAGAGATTGATGGTGCAATTTCTGGCGTTAATGCTGGCTGGAGAATGTCCATTGTTATCTGGCCCGGAAACGCAGGACTTCCTTGCTATTGCCGAATCGCTGATTTCTTCAGGTCGATCCATCCGGCAGATCGCCGATCCAACGATGATTACCGGCGAAGATCTTTGGGTTCGTGCGGGAAATAATCTGGCGACGCCGCTTTATCAGGGATTATTGCTGAGCGAAGCTTCCTGCCCCCGAACGATCCTCACCGTCATTGAACGTGTCGAATGTTCTGCTGCGAGTTTCTGGTTGCCAGCGCTAAAAGACCGATTGCACGGTGGCGATCTCCCCCGACGCTTTCTGATTTGCGGCACCATTGAAAACGAAGATTGTGAAGAAGCGGAGAAACTGAAAGAACAGCATCTTCGTCTACGGATAGAAAACGTCGTCATTCGAAATGCGATAGCACTGTCCCCCTTGCATCTTTCTTCAGAAAATCATAGTGAACTGGATCCCGGCGCTGCATCGCAAGGTTCGCTCCCGAATAAACTCGCTATCGCGGATGAAATATCAGCTGGACGTCTGGATCTGGCAAATACCCTACGGGCAATGAGAACGGCGCATGAAGCCTTGCCGTTCGATGATGAAAACAAAGCGCATCAGAGGCATTTAGTCGATTTATACGCCGATTTACAGAATAGCGACCTATGCGCCCATTAAACAGCAGGAGAAGGAAATCATGTTAGATCCGATTGGCGGTTTTCGCCGCATTCAGGACTTCTTCATTTCGTATATAGAAACCAACTTCCGAATTGCCGATCCTTTCGTCACGGCGTCAAGACACAACCTTTTGAATAGCAGCGGGGAATTTGCCGCGGAGCCCTACATTGAGCCTGTTCTACGATATGAGTCTTCGGATAAAACGCTTGAAGCTCTGGCCGAGATGGATAGCGGGCCGCTAAATAGCTTGTCTCTCAAAGGTCGGAAGGCGTTCGTCGAACTGGCGTTATCCGGTCTGTTCGATTCGAAACCTGGCGACGAGGTTTGGCCGCATCGTTCAGTCCATGCGCCGTATAGCCACCAGACTCAAATGCTTGAGCGCGGTATTCGTCCCGGTAGCCCGGGAATTGTGACATCGGGTACAGGCTCGGGAAAAACAGAAAGTTTCATGTTGCCTATACTGGCTGCATTATCAAATGAGGCAGTCAACTGGGCTTCTCCTTGCGACGGCTATCTGCAAAATCAGTGGTGGAATGGCGAAAAAACAAACTGGGTTTCTCGTCGCGAAGAAGAAAAACGTCCGGCAGCAGTCAGGGCATTAGTACTTTATCCAATGAACGCACTGGTTGAAGATCAAATGGCGCGCTTGCGTAAAACATTGGATTCCGATGATGCGCGAGAGGTTATGGAGCAGCATTTCTCCGGAAACAGGATCTTCTTTGGGCAATATACCAGCGCCACGCCGGTTACCGGCTACGCCAGCCATCCCCGTCTTTCCAGCGCCAGTTCGGAAAAAAGCCGTCGTGCCCGTAATCTTGAAAAATTGCGTAAGGCGTTGAACCGAATTGATAACGATCAACAGGCCGCGCGCGCATTCGACGAAAAAGAAAATTCTTCGGAAAAGACCCGGTATATATTCCCTTCGACAGACGGCGCGGAGATGGTTTCTCGCTGGGATATGCAGGCTGCCCCGCCTGACGTTCTCGTCACCAACGCCTCAATGCTGGGAGCAATGCTTTCGCGCGAAGTCGAGGATAATATTTTTGTCGCTACGCGCGAATGGCTGATGAACAATGACGACGCTTACTTCTATCTGGTGTTCGATGAACTGCATTTAATGCGCGGTTCCGCAGGTACGGAAACCGCTATGCTGATTAAATCACTGATTGTTCGGCTCGGACTTGACGCCCCGAAACACCGTTACAAGTTGCGTTTGCTGGCGTCTTCCGCATCGCTACCGATGGACGGCACTGATGGAGAGCAATCGCGCAAGTACCTGCGGGATCTCTTCGCCCCCTTCGGCACTTGCCGAGATTCTCTGGATCCTGGCAGCGTTGAACCAGACTTCTGGCGTAACTGCGTCATTCAGGGAAAACCTTTCATTCCGTCGAAGCCATCCGGAAAAATCGCCGTACAGCCTTTTGCCGCATTAATGCGGGCTGCCCTTGCAGATCAAGGCAATGTCGTCCGTAATCTGAATATGACGGATGCGCTGAATCAGGCCTTACTTGATATATTCCAGGCTCTCGGCGTGAAAGAGCGAAATGTCATACAAGGCATAAAACAAGCGGCGGAAATCGCCGCCGCGCTATTGACAAACGCCTGCATTGAAAATGACGGCGAATTGCCGCGCGCAATGCCGCCTGGACTGATCATTGATAAGATATTTTTCAAGGAAGACCCGGATGAATCGGAATTAGCGTTACGCGGGTTAATGCTAACGCGCGCGCTGCCTGAATCCGGGATTAATTGCGAGAAGCCCGCCAACGTCACGCCGGCCTTTCGAGTACATACATTCGTAAGAAATATTGAAGGTTTCTTCGCATCCGTGTCGCCAGGAGAGAAAAAAGCAAAATTCGCTGATTTTTGTCTGGAACGAGGCCTATCGCACGCGCCTTCAGCCCCAGGAGAAGAGCGCGGTCGTCGTTTATTTGAAATGCTATATTGCGAAGCATGCGGCGATTTACTGCTCGGCGGTCAGAAGGGGCAGAATGGCGGCAACACCATCGAATTATTACCTTCGGCGACCAATTTGGAAAATCTTCCTGAACGCCCCGGTGCTGAATATTACGATGATATGACGCTGGATGAGTTTGCGGTTTTTTGGCCAGTTGATATAGCCGATAAAACTCCGGCAGGCTGCGAAAAAGGTTGGGATGTCTGGGATAAGGCGGCGCTTAATCCCGTTACAGGCATTGTGACGGTCGGGCAGGAAATATCGCCGACAAATACTGACGCGGTTCGCGGGTATCTTTATTTCCAAAAAACAATTCCGGCTAAAAAAGGCGAGCCGACAAAAAAAGCTTCCGCGCAACCTTTCTGCTGCCCTAACTGCGGCATCGACTATTCCAGCCGACCGGCCAGCAATCGTTCCAGAACGCCCATTCGTGCATTTCGTACTGGTGTAACTAAATCATCCCAATTGGTGGCGACGGAGCTATTTGAATTGCTGCATGCGATCGGCGCGGAGGCAAAGAGTATCGTTTTCTCGGACAGCCGGCAGGATGCGGCGTCGATGGCGCTGGAAATTGAACGCTTGCACTTGCGAGATCTGCGCAGGGAAATATTGGTCGCTGCCGCCAGAGAGATGATCCGAGAGGCTGAAAGTAAGTACGTTTCCGAAGATAGTATTGAAGAAAAGAAGATAAAAGCCCTAACGGACAAAAACTATGCCGAATATGAACGGTTGCATAATATCAAAATAAACCAGGCAGGCGTTTCCGATCTTTGTAAATATAGGCGGATAAAAATCGACAAATTGCTGGAATCAGAAGACCACTCTATAGGAAAAATATCCTCTGAACTAGCTGGATTGGGAATATCGCCTTACAAATATCGCCCGAGTACTGATGGGGATGGCAGCGACGTCTGGCATGCCAATTTTCTAAAAGAAAAGAACATCATTAAATATCACGAAAAACTTTCTTCCTCTGAACGATTAGAACTCAAAAAAAAGATAATTGACAATCAATCTGAACTAATTGATGACGTCATTTTCGCCAATACTTTCTTCGCGCTGGAAGAGACGGGGTTGGCGTATCCGTGCATTACGGATAGAGAGGATATGCCCGAACTTGATGCCTGGCTAAGGGTATTCGCTGGTGTTTATCGTGTAAAAGAAAATAAATATTTCGATCCTGAAAGTTCTGTCGCATGGAATACAGGAAAAGATGCTACTAAAGAGAAAGTAAATCGTGTCGCTAAAGCTTTATTTGGAGAAAACAATTATCAGGATAATTTGACGCAAGTCTTAAATCAGTTCGCTACCCGAGGGCATTCAGGTGGTTTATTCAATATCGGCAAATTGTTCCTCAAGGTAGCCAAACCAGGCGATCCCTATTGGCAATGCAGCAACTGCGAGCGGATTCACTTGCATTTAGGGTTTAAGCGTTGTACCCGTTGCGCGGAACTGCTTGATGTCAAACCCAGAGGCTCCGTTGAAGCGCTATGGGAAGACAATTTTCTTGGCAAACGTATCGTGCGCGGCGAACGGGACGGCGTTAAACGCTTTCGGTTGAACGTCGAGGAATTGACGGGACAGACGGATGATTTCTCCGATCGACTACGTAAATTCAAGGGGATTTTCGTCGATGAGATGAGCGAACTTGAAAAACTGGATGCAGAAATCGACATGCTTGCCGTCACCACGACGATGGAGGTCGGTATCGATATTGGTTCGCTTCAGTCAGTTTATCAGGCCAACATGCCGCCCCAGCGATTTAATTACCAGCAACGTGTCGGTCGTGCCGGACGGCGCGGCCAAGCATTCTCTTTCGTGATCACATTTTGTCGCGGACGTACTCATGATGCTTATTATTTCGCTCATCCTCACGCGATTACGGGCGATCCGCCGCCGCCGCCCTTCCTAGCAGTCGACCACGATGCTATTCCTAAAAGACTTTTGCGGAAAATCTGGCTCAGAAGCGCATTTGATCTTTTACGCGAAGAATGTCGCAAAAACAACACAACTTTCCCTGGCGATAAGCTCGTTCCGCCAGATGTTCATGGCGAATATGTTTCAACACATGATTACTATCATGATGATAAATTGAACTGGGCGAGACTATTATACAGTGCGCTGGAAACAACTCAGAATATACGTGAGAGTTTTATTCAGGCCGCAACATTCGACCTCGATCAGCGCCGACGTCTTTATGCCTCCGTCAGCGCTGAAAAAATAATCAAAGAAATCGAAAAACTAAGACACTCCGCGCCTGACGACAATACGGGACTTGCTCGTTTTCTGGCCGAGCGAGGGCTATTGCCGATGTATGGAATGCCGACTCGGGTACGCAACCTTTATCTGGGATTACGCAAAACGAAAGGAGCTAATGACCAAGCAGAATACGAATGGTCAACAATGGATCGCGATCTTGATCTTGCGGTTTTTGAGTATGCTCCTGGTTCGGTATTAATTAAGGATAAAAAAAAGCATCAGGTGATAGGCTTCACTGGCAATTACCGAGAACCTCAGTTCCACAATAATCGAGTTTCAGACCTCTCAACAGTATGTTCATGGAAAGAGTCTAGCCTCTATGTCGCAATTTGTCAGGCATGCGGTTCCGCTAAAACAGAGAAAACTCAACCTGTTAATGATATTGATTGCGAGGATTGCAACACGCCTATCAATCCAGACGAATTCGAACTCTATATCACGCCTGCCGCTTTCCGTACGGATTTCGAACCAAAAGATGAAATGGACAGCTTCACTCGTATGTCGTTAAAAACTACGGCAACAGTATTGCATGAAGGCACCCCGGAAAATTGCGGTTCTTTTAATGTACGCCGCGGTGGGGTTACTATTTTACGTCTTAACGATGGCCCTATTAACGGAGAGAAAGAAGGAGAACGATTTACTGTTGATTTAGCGACGGATCAAAAGGTGCCGATTCCTTTAGCTACCTACCACTCTCCTATTAAAGGGAGCCAAGCGATAGATTCAAATTGGGCTGGATTACGCAATAATTTTAGATGGCGTTGTACTGGCGAGAAGGAAAGCTTTGGGCTTGTATCAAGCAAAGAGACTGAGTCGCTTCACCTGGAGTTAATGCAATTCGATGATCGCCTTAACCTGAATATGATCGCCAGATACGGCGAATACATGAATTTGCCTACACGAGCTGCAGCCATCAGCGCGACTCAAATATTAACCCATAAAGCCGCACTCTATCTGGATGTATCGCCAGACGAGTTTGAAACGCTTGAACCTAGGCTACATCGGGGAAAACCTATATTGCAAATCGCCGATGCGTTAATCAACGGTTCAGGGTTATGCAGACGACTTGCCGAACCAGCAACCGCTGGCGGCCAGCCTTTGATAGTCACATTATTGCATGAGATTCTGGAAGATAAGCACGCCTGGCCGATGGTTGATTTTCTGAAGAAAGATCATCCCTCTCAATGTCAAACTGCGTGTTACAAGTGCATACAGCGCTACGGCAACCGCCGGTATCACGGTTTACTGGACTGGCGTTTAGGGATGGCGTACTTACGCGCAATGGTTACACCTGAATTCGCCTGCGGTTTGAACACCTCGGATTGGGAGCAGCCAGAGATGAAAGAATGGCGAGAAAGAGCGTTTGAGTTAGCAGAAGATGTTGAGGCTTTACGACCTGGGACTATCAAATTGTTAAAAGAATATTCATTGCCTGTTCTTATCGAAAAACAAGATGGAAAAGAGCTTTGGCGAGCAGCCGTAATGCATCCATTATGGCAATGGAGAGACTTCGAACGTGATGCCCTGATTGCCTTTTTTGGATTGACTGGCGGGGAGTCGCCGCTACGATTCATTGATACGTTTGAACTGGAAAGACGACCGCTGCGTGCGCTGGCGAACCTTAAACAGAGTTAAAATATCGCAGTAGCGTTTATTGTTACTGGTTAATATTTTTAGCCGAAGGCGCTTTCAATGCCAAAGCGCCTTTAAACTACGGCATAACATAGCGAGGTTTTCTCATGGATACACTGACTCCGGCCAAACGAAGCTATGTTATGTCCCGAGTTAAGGGAAAAGATACCAGTCCTGAGCGAATCATCAGACGTCTCGTTTATCATGCAGGGTTTCGTTATCGTTTATATGATCCGCGACTGCCGGGCAAGCCCGATCTGGTCTTTTGGGGAAAACGCAAAGTTATCTTCGTGCATGGCTGCTTTTGGCATGGTCATGAGGGATGTCGACGAAATCGTATGCCAAAATCAAATCAGGAATATTGGTCTACTAAGTTGGAAAAAAATAAAGTCAGGGATTCTCTACATTTATCAAAGCTACGCGAAATGGGCTGGCGGGCGTTGGTAGTGTGGGAGTGCGAACTTAAAGAGACGGATATCCTTTTGGAAAGATTGAAAACGTTTTTAAAAGAATGATGGGCAGGGATTGGGAATGGCGCTGCTTTAAACGCTGTTTCATGGGTTAAAAATGGCGGTCAGCCTAGTGGTCTTGACAACGTCATTTTTTTTATCTTGTAAATTAGCCAGTTACTGGCAAAGGCGATCTCAGTCACAGGAGCTAAAATTCTAGAAAAGCCATCCTCAACTTCCTAAGGCGGGCTTTTTACATTCGGTGGTTTCTGCAGACAGCTAAGAGCGAGGAGTGAAAGTTCACAGTTGTTCTCCAATGATAGCCATTACTAACATTCTCGTGTTTTAATCAACGGGGAGCAGGTCAGCTCTATTTTTAATAAAACGTTGTGTATTTATATAGATAGATAGTATTTTTGTAGAAAATCCTCACAAAAGAGCAATGTAATGCATGTTTTTGATAAAAATGGAACTGAACTGAGCGCAGAGTGCTCAGTAGATGAAGAAGATGGGGTTTATGGCCTAATCCTTGAGTCCTGGGGTCCAGCACACAGAAACAAAGACTACAATATTGCCCTCGATTGTATCATTGAGCGACTGATTGATTCCGATGTAGATAATGTCGTTGTGTATCTTGCCTCATCGACAGCCAGAAAGCATATACCGTCCTTAGCTGAAAGAAAAATCCATCCTGGTGAATACTTCCCTCTAGTGGGTAATAGCCCTCGAGATATTCGCCAAAAAATGTGTAGTTATCAGGCTCATTTCAGTAGTACAGGTAGAAAAGAAGTTCCTTCAGGTAACAGGACCAAACGAATAATAATAAGTGTTCCTAAAGTCAACAGTGGAGAATTTTGGGAACCTATAATACATGGAAAATCATCAGATCTCTTGCAACCTACAGATGATGAGAGTGTTCTGAATACAAGGGTTAGCAGATTAATAAAAAAACCTTTGAGCGAGCCCAAAGGATATAAAGCACCAGGGGCAGTAGAGCGACTTCAAAAGGTCTATGTTAGAGATCCTGCGGTGAAAGCCTGGATCTTGCAGCAAAGTAAGGGCGTTTGTGAAAACTGTGGTGAAAAGGCACCGTTTTTTTTAAATGACGGTAGCCCATACCTGGAAGTACATCACGTGATACCTCTCTCTTCAGCCGGTGCTGATACCACAAGCAACTGTGTTGCACTTTGCCCCAATTGCCATAGGGCCTTGCACTACAGTCAAAATGCGAAAGAACTAATCGAGATGCTTTACATTAATATAGATAGATTGCAGAAGTGACGGTGCTCTTTTCCAAGTGACTTGCAGACGGGCAACATCCGCTTTGGCACAGGGCAGATTGCCCTTGTAGATATGGCCATAGTAACGATCACCAAATGCACGAGACCACTCAAATCAGTTTTATGTAACCAGCTTCGATTGGTGGTCATTTTGGTGGTCTTGACAGAAAAGCGATTCTGATTTAGCTTAAATATTAGCCAATTACTGGCAAAGGCGATCCCAGTCAGAGGAGCCAGATTTTAGTTTCATGACTTCCCTATAAGTCCTGAAGCGTTTAAAAAACAAGAAGTTATCTTTACCCGGTTATCCTGAGAAGGACTACCGGGTTTCTTGACATCCATAGTTTTTGGGGGCTTAATCGGGGGCCTCACGGTTCGTTGAGAAAATGGAGCCCCCCGCTATGGCATTAACCGATACCGCTATCCGCAAGATCAAACCCGCCGATAAATCCTTCAAACTGGCAGACAGTTCAGGACTGTACCTGCTGATCAAACCCAACGGCTCAAAGCTCTGGTACATGAAGTACCGCATCTATGGCAAAGAGAAAAAGCTGGCCTTTGGCCCCTACCCGGATGTTTCCCTGTTTAAGGCGCGTCAGCTACGCGATGCCGCTCGCGCTAAAGTGCGTGAAGGGGCCGATCGGTAATCCCCCCATTTTTAACGGATGCCATAAGTAGAGTTATGCAGCACGTAACACATGCTGTTTTGGGGTATATCCGCCCAACGCCATATTCGGCCTTTCGTGATTATAAAACCACTGCCATTCTG
>NZ_JBEIAB010000029.1:0-30710 GCF_040240345.1 Brenneria sp. g21c3
ACACTCCGTTCTTCAAAGGCTACCGTCCTCAGTTCTACTTCCGTACCACTGACGTGACCGGTACCATCGAACTGCCGGAAGGCGTGGAAATGGTAATGCCAGGCGACAACATCAAGATGGTTGTTAATCTGATTGCGCCGATCGCAATGGATGACGGTCTGCGTTTCGCTATCCGTGAAGGCGGTCGTACCGTTGGCGCGGGCGTTGTTGCTAAAGTTATCGCTTAATCGCTGATAACGTTTGACGCGACACGCGATAAAAGGGCATCATTTGATGCCCTTTTTCTACGCTGTCATGTGGTAGAACCTATCTCATCAGCGATTATGGAATATAATCATTGGTGAGATAGGCTCTGTAGATACGGCGTAAATACCGAATTATTCGTTTACAGAACATCTTTCGGTTTGGTTTGCCCTGCTTTGCGGGGCAAAGTTATTTGTCTGAATCATTGTGACAGGTTGGTTTATGAGTGCGAATACCGAAGCTCAGGGGAGCGGGCGTGGCCTGGAAGCGATTAAATGGCTGGTAGTAGCCGTATTGCTGGTTGTTGCGATCGTCGGCAACTATTACTACCGTGATATTAGTCTGCCGCTGCGCGCATTAGCTGTTGTTATCCTGATTGCTGCCGCCGGTGGCGTGGCATTGCTGACCGCAAAAGGTAAAGCAACAGTAACGTTTGCCCGCGAAGCCCGTACCGAAGTACGTAAAGTGATTTGGCCGACTCGTCAGGAAACGTTACACACCACGTTAATCGTTGCCGCGGTTACTGCCGTGATGTCACTGATTTTGTGGGGGCTGGATGGTATTCTGGTCCGATTGGTATCGTTTATCACTGGCCTGAGGTTCTAAGATGTCTGAAGCCCCAAAAAAACGTTGGTACGTCGTTCAGGCGTTTTCTGGTTTTGAAGGCCGCGTGGCTCAGTCGCTGCGTGAGCATATCAAATTGCACAATATGGAAGATCTGTTTGGCGAAGTTATGGTGCCGACAGAGGAAGTGGTTGAAATTCGCGGCGGCCAGCGTCGTAAGAGCGAGCGTAAATTCTTCCCCGGTTATGTGTTAGTTCAGATGGCGATGGAAGATGCGAGCTGGCACCTGGTGCGTAGCGTGCCGCGCGTCATGGGTTTTATCGGCGGTACTTCCGACCGTCCTGCGCCTATCAGCGATAAAGAAGTCGACGCGATCATGAATCGCCTCCAGCAAGTGGGTGATAAGCCGCGTCCGAAAACGCTATTTGAACCCGGTGAAATGGTGCGCGTCAATGACGGTCCGTTTGCAGACTTTAATGGCGTAGTCGAAGAAGTGGATTATGAAAAAAGCCGCCTGAAAGTGTCTGTTTCGATCTTCGGTCGTGCGACGCCGGTAGAACTCGACTTCAGTCAGGTCGAGAAAGGGTAAGCGATTCATCCCGATTGCTGAGAATAGTTACTTGTCTCTGGCGCGAAATTAATCTATAATTTCGCGCCTTTTGTTTTCAGGGGTCTGAAACGGCATCTGAAATGTATCAAACCACGGGGAGCCTTTTCCAGGCGCTATCACCCATTCGAGGAAAGTTAAATGGCTAAGAAAGTACAAGCCTATGTCAAGCTGCAAGTCGCGGCTGGTATGGCTAACCCAAGCCCACCGGTAGGTCCGGCTCTGGGTCAGCAAGGCGTAAACATCATGGAATTCTGTAAGGCGTTCAATGCTAAAACTGAAAGCGTTGAAAAAGGTCTGCCGATTCCGGTTGTTATTACCGTTTATTCTGACCGTTCTTTTACCTTTGTTACCAAAACGCCTCCGGCGGCCGTTCTGCTGAAAAAAGCGGCGGGTATCAAGTCTGGTTCCGGCAAGCCGAACAAAGACAAAGTGGGTAAAGTAACGAGTGCTCAGGTTCGTGAAATCGCAGAAACCAAAGCTGCGGACATGACTGGTGCCGACGTGGAAGCCATGGCGCGTTCCATCGAAGGTACTGCTCGTTCCATGGGCCTGGTAGTGGAGGGTTAATAAATGGCTAAGCTGACCAAGCGCATGCGCGTGATCCGTGACAAAGTTGATGTAACTAAACAATACGACGTCAACGAAGCCGTTGCCCTGCTCAAAGAGCTGGCCACTGCTAAATTCGTAGAAAGCGTGGACGTTGCCGTTAACCTCGGCATCGACGCACGTAAATCTGATCAAAACGTTCGTGGCGCAACCGTTCTGCCGCACGGCACCGGTCGTTCCGTTCGCGTCGCGGTCTTCACCCAGGGTGCCAACGCTGAAGCGGCTAAAGCTGCCGGCGCTGAACTGGTGGGTATGGAAGATCTGGCCGATCAGATCAAGAAAGGCGAAATGAACTTTGACGTGGTCATCGCATCTCCGGATGCTATGCGCGTTGTTGGCCAATTAGGTCAGGTTCTGGGTCCTCGCGGCCTGATGCCAAACCCGAAAGTGGGTACGGTAACCCCTAACGTTGCTGAAGCGGTTAAAAACGCCAAAGCAGGTCAGGTTCGTTATCGTAACGACAAAAACGGCATCATCCATACCACTATCGGTAAGGTTGATTTCGATGCTGACAAACTGAAAGAAAACCTGGAAGCTCTGCTGGTTGCGCTGAAAAAAGCTAAACCGTCTCAGGCGAAAGGCGTGTACATCAAGAAAGTCAGCCTGTCCACCACCATGGGCGCAGGCGTTGCGGTTGACCAAAGCGGTCTGAATACTGTAACAGCCTGATAGCTTTTGTTTCGCTTTACTCGGGCGTGGGATTTACCTATAATCTTACGCCCGTTGTTCCGTTAGCGGAATTAAAGAAGAATTTTCGGTTGGAGCCTGGCCTATCCAGGCCTCCGTCCAAGACCGCAGGTGTCTTGCAAAAGACTTAATTTTCCTGCGTAGACGGTGACAGAGCCTGAAGAACATTTTTTTCTTTATTTGTTAAAGAATATTAAAGATTGTCTTTGCTGGATTCTGCTCACCGTGTTTCAACGCTTATTTCCATTTTGGCGATAAGTGATGTGAGTTCCGGAGGTTTCCTCCGGCTAAATCCAGGAGCAAAAGCTAATGGCATTAAATCTTCAAGACAAACAAGCGATTGTTGCTGAAGTCAGCGAAGTAGCCAAAGGTGCGCTGTCTGCGGTTGTTGCGGATTCCCGCGGCGTGACCGTAGATAAAATGACTGAACTGCGTAAAGCAGGTCGTGAAGCTGGCGTTTACATGCGTGTTGTTCGTAACACTCTGCTGCGCCGCGTTGTTGAAGGCACTCAATTTGAATGCCTGAAAGACACGTTTGTTGGTCCGACCCTGATTGCATACTCTTTAGAACACCCGGGCGCTGCCGCTCGTCTGTTCAAAGAATTCGCGAAAGCGAATGCAAAATTCGAGGTCAAAGCTGCAGCCTTTGAAGGTGAGCTGATCCCGGCGGCGCAAATTGACCGTCTGGCAACGCTGCCGACTTACGAAGAAGCACTGGCACGTCTGATGTCGACCATGAAAGAAGCCGCTGCCGGCAAACTGGTCCGCACTCTGGCTGCTGTACGCGATCAGAAAGAAGCGGCTTAATCGCCCTTTTTTCGCTACCGCACTTGCTAACGTATAAACTATTTCTGATTCTTAGGAACAATTGTTATGTCTATCACTAAAGATCAAATTCTGGAAGCAGTAGCAGCTATGTCTGTAATGGATGTTGTTGAACTGGTTTCCGCTATGGAAGAAAAATTCGGTGTTTCCGCTGCCGCCGCTGTAGCTGTTGCTGCTGGCCCGGCTGAAGCTGCTGAAGAAAAAACTGAGTTCGACGTTGTACTGAAAGCTATCGGCGGCAACAAAGTTGCCGTTATCAAAGCAGTACGTGGCGCAACTGGTCTGGGCCTGAAAGAAGCCAAAGATCTGGTTGAATCCGCTCCGGCCGCTCTGAAAGAAGGCATCAGCAAAGACGACGCTGAAGCTCTGAAGAAAGCACTGGAAGAAGCTGGCGCAGAAGTTGAAGTTAAATAAGCCAACTTTCCAGGTTGCAGCCTGATTTATCAGGCTGATGGCTGGTGACTTTTTGGTCACCAGCCTTTTTGCGCTGTAGGGCATCAATGGTATTTCACACTATTCCGCCATTGATTTTACCCCCAATATATTTTTCTATTGACGACTTAATATACTGCTTCCCTGTCCGGGTTCCCTGCCTGAGCAAGAGCAATGAAATGGTTTAAGAGTAATAGAAAGATGTATTACGGAAAGGACTTCATTTTCCGATAGACAGAAATAGTGTTGCATGACCTGTCCTTTGCTAGGACGGACAGAGTGGTTCGACTTTTCAGCGAGCTGAGGAACCCTATGGTTTACTCCTATACCGAGAAAAAACGCATTCGTAAGGATTTTGGCAAACGCCCGCAAGTGCTGGACGTGCCTTATCTCCTTTCTATCCAGCTTGACTCGTTCCAGAAGTTTATCGAGCAAGATCCGGAAGGTCAGTACGGTTTGGAAGCTGCATTC
This sequence comes from Brenneria sp. g21c3, assembly GCF_040240345.1. Taxonomy (NCBI): domain Bacteria; kingdom Pseudomonadati; phylum Pseudomonadota; class Gammaproteobacteria; order Enterobacterales; family Pectobacteriaceae; genus Brenneria; species Brenneria sp. g21c3. Next base: position 4,439 of record NZ_JBEIAB010000029.1, read on the forward strand.
CGTTCTGTTTTCCCCATACAAAGCTATAGCGGTAATTCAGAGCTGCAATACGTTAGCTATCGCCTGGGTGAGCCGGTATTTGACGTTAAAGAATGTCAAATCCGTGGCGTGACATTTTCTGCGCCGCTGCGCGTCAAATTGCGCCTGGTGATTTACGAGCGTGAAGCGCCTGAAGGCACCGTTAAAGATATCAAAGAGCAAGAAGTCTACATGGGCGAAATTCCGCTCATGACCGACAACGGCACTTTCGTGATCAACGGTACTGAGCGTGTTATCGTTTCTCAGTTGCACCGTAGTCCGGGTGTATTCTTCGACAGCGACAAGGGTAAAACCCACTCCTCGGGTAAGGTGCTGTATAACGCACGCATTATTCCTTACCGTGGTTCCTGGCTGGATTTCGAATTCGATCCGAAAGATAACCTGTTTGTCCGTATTGACCGCCGCCGTAAACTGCCGGCGACCATCATCCTGCGCGCGCTGGGTTACTCCACCGAGCAAATTCTGGATCTGTTCTTCGATAAAGTTGTCTATGAAATCAATGGCAACAAATTGCAGATGGATCTGACGCCTGAGCGTCTGCGCGGTGAAACCGCATCTTTCGACATTGAAGCCGAAGGCAAAGTTTACGTCGAAAAAGGCCGCCGCATTACTGCCCGTCATATCCGCCAGTTGGAAAAAGACGGCATTGAGCGTATTGAAGTCCCGGTTGAATATATCGTCGGTAAAGTGCTGGCTAAAGATTACGTCGATGAAAGCACTGGCGAACTGATCGCCACCGCCAATATGGAACTGTCGCTGGATCTGCTGGCGAAGCTCAGCCAATCCGGTCACAAGCGTATTGAGACGTTGTTCACCAACGATCTGGATCACGGTCCGTACATGTCGGAAACCGTGCGTGTCGATCCCTCAAGCGATCGCCTGAGCGCGCTGGTGGAAATTTACCGCATGATGCGTCCCGGCGAGCCGCCGACACGCGAAGCGGCGGAAACGCTGTTCGAGAATCTGTTCTTCTCTGAAGATCGCTATGACCTGTCTGCGGTCGGTCGGATGAAGTTCAACCGTTCTCTGCTGCGCGACGAAATCGAAGGTTCCGGTATCCTGAGCAAAGAAGACATCATCGATGTGATGAAAAAGCTCATTGATATCCGTAACGGCAAAGGCGAAGTGGATGATATCGACCACCTCGGCAACCGTCGTATCCGTTCCGTCGGCGAAATGGCTGAAAACCAGTTCCGCGTCGGTCTGGTGCGCGTAGAGCGTGCGGTGAAAGAGCGTCTTTCCCTGGGCGATCTCGACACCCTGATGCCGCAGGACATGATCAACGCCAAGCCGATTTCGGCGGCGGTGAAAGAGTTCTTTGGCTCCAGCCAGCTGTCGCAGTTTATGGACCAGAACAACCCGCTGTCCGAGATTACGCACAAACGTCGTATCTCCGCACTGGGTCCGGGCGGTCTGACCCGCGAACGCGCCGGCTTTGAAGTTCGAGACGTACACCCGACCCACTATGGTCGCGTGTGTCCTATCGAAACGCCGGAAGGTCCGAACATCGGTCTGATCAACTCCCTGTCCGTGTATGCGCAGACTAACGAGTATGGTTTCCTGGAAACGCCTTATCGCCGCGTGCGTGATAATGCGGTAACCGATGAAATCCATTATCTGTCCGCGATTGAAGAAGGCAACTTCGTTATCGCCCAGGCGAACACCAACCTGGACGAAGACGGCCACTTCATTGATGAACTGGTTACCTGCCGTAATAAAGGCGAGTCCAGCTTGTTCAGCCGCGATCAGGTTGAATATATGGACGTATCCACCCAGCAGGTGGTCTCCGTCGGTGCGTCGCTGATTCCCTTCCTGGAACACGATGACGCCAACCGCGCATTGATGGGTGCGAACATGCAACGTCAGGCCGTTCCGACTCTGCGCGCCGATAAGCCGCTGGTAGGGACCGGTATGGAACGTGCGGTTGCGGTTGACTCCGGTGTAACGGCGGTCGCGAAACGCGGCGGTACCGTTCAGTATGTCGATGCGTCGCGTATCGTGATCCGCGTTAACGACGATGAAATGTATCCGGGCGAAGCCGGGATCGACATCTACAACCTGACCAAATATACCCGTTCGAACCAGAATACCTGCATCAGCCAGATGCCTTGCGTATCGCTGGGCGAGCCGGTTGAACGCGGCGATGTGCTGGCTGACGGTCCGTCCACCGATTTGGGTGAACTGGCGCTGGGTCAGAATATGCGCGTGGCGTTCATGCCGTGGAACGGTTACAACTTCGAAGACTCCATCCTCGTTTCCGAGCGCGTGGTGCAGGAAGATCGCTTCACCAGTATTCATATTCAGGAATTGGCCTGCGTGTCGCGCGACACCAAGCTGGGGCCTGAGGAGATCACGGCGGATATCCCGAACGTGGGTGAAGCGGCGCTGTCCAAACTGGATGAATCCGGCATCGTTTATATCGGTGCGGAAGTGACCGGCGGCGATATTCTGGTCGGTAAGGTGACGCCAAAAGGCGAAACCCAACTGACGCCGGAAGAGAAATTGCTGAGAGCAATCTTCGGTGAAAAAGCTTCCGACGTGAAGGACTCTTCTCTGCGCGTGCCGAACGGCGTTTCCGGTACGGTTATCGACGTACAGGTCTTTACCCGCGACGGCGTGGAAAAAGACAAACGTGCGCTGGAAATCGAAGAGATGCAGCTCAAGCAGGCCAAGAAAGACCTGACTGAAGAACTGCAAATCCTGGAAGCCGGTCTGTTTGCCCGTATCCATGCGGTGCTGGTTTCCGGCGGCGTGGAAGCGGACAAACTGGAAAAACTGCCGCGTGAGCGCTGGCTGGAACTGGGCCTGACTGATGAAGAGAAACAAAATCAGCTGGAACAGTTGGCCGAACAGTACGACGAACTGAAGCATGAGTTTGAGAAAAAACTTGAAGCCAAGCGTCGTAAGATCACTCAGGGCGACGATCTGGCGCCGGGCGTGCTGAAAATCGTTAAGGTTTATCTGGCCGTTAAACGTCGGATTCAACCGGGCGACAAGATGGCCGGTCGTCACGGGAACAAGGGTGTTATCTCCAAGATCAACCCGATCGAAGATATGCCTTACGATGAGAACGGTACGCCGGTCGACATCGTGCTGAACCCGCTGGGCGTACCTTCACGTATGAACATCGGTCAGATTCTGGAAACCCACCTGGGTATGGCGGCGAAAGGCATTGGTGAGAAAATTAACGCCATGCTGAAGCAGCAGGAAGAAGTGGCCAAACTGCGTGAGTTCATTCAGAAAGCGTACGATCTGGGCGACGATGTCCGCCAGAAAGTAGACCTGAGCACTTTCTCCGACGAAGAAGTGATGCGTCTGGCTGAGAACCTGAAAAAAGGTATGCCGATTGCAACGCCGGTATTCGACGGCGCGAAAGAGAAAGAGATCAAGGAACTGCTGCAAATGGGCGGCATCCCGACCTCCGGTCAGATTACGTTGTACGACGGACGCACTGGTGAGCAATTTGAGCGTCAGGTTACCGTGGGATACATGTACATGCTGAAGTTGAACCACCTGGTCGACGACAAAATGCACGCCCGTTCCACCGGTTCTTACAGCCTGGTTACTCAGCAGCCGCTGGGTGGTAAAGCTCAGTTCGGTGGTCAGCGCTTCGGTGAGATGGAAGTGTGGGCGCTGGAGGCTTACGGTGCAGCCTATACCTTGCAGGAAATGCTGACGGTTAAATCCGATGACGTGAACGGCCGTACCAAGATGTATAAGAACATCGTGGATGGCAATCATCAGATGGAACCAGGCATGCCGGAATCCTTCAACGTACTGTTGAAAGAAATCCGCTCGCTGGGTATCAACATCGAGCTGGAAGAAGAGTAATTCCAGCCCGTTGTGTCGCTGGCGTTCGTCATAGGGGCACCTGAACCTTGTTTTTAACGGCAGGGTTCAGGTGCCTGGCAGGTCTAACTCCGACAGGAGCCAATCCGTGAAAGACTTATTAAAGTTTCTGAAAGCGCAAACTAAAACCGAAGAGTTTGATGCGATCAAAATTGCTCTGGCTTCGCCAGACATGATCCGTTCGTGGTCTTTTGGTGAAGTTAAAAAGCCAGAAACCATTAACTACCGTACGTTCAAACCAGAACGCGACGGCCTTTTTTGCGCCCGTATCTTTGGGCCGGTAAAAGACTATGAGTGCTTGTGCGGTAAGTATAAGCGCCTGAAACACCGCGGCGTTATTTGTGAGAAGTGCGGCGTTGAAGTGACCCAGACCAAAGTACGCCGTGAGCGTATGGGCCACATCGAGCTGGCGTCTCCCACCGCGCATATCTGGTTCCTGAAATCACTGCCGTCCCGTATCGGTTTGCTGCTGGATATGCCGCTGCGTGATATCGAACGCGTGCTGTACTTCGAATCCTATGTGGTGGTCGAAGGCGGCATGACCAATCTTGAAAAGCGTCAGATCCTGACCGAAGAGCAGTATCTGGATGCGCTGGAAGAATTCGGCGACGAATTCGACGCCAAGATGGGTGCGGAAGCCATTCAGGCCCTGTTGAAAAACATGGATCTGGAACAGGAATGCGAACAGTTGCGCGAAGAGTTGAATGAAACCAACTCCGAAACCAAACGCAAGAAGCTGACCAAGCGTATCAAGCTGCTGGAAGCGTTCGTTCAGTCCGGCAACAAACCGGAGTGGATGATCCTGACCGTGCTGCCTGTGCTGCCGCCGGATCTGCGTCCGCTGGTGCCGCTGGACGGCGGTCGTTTCGCCACCTCTGACCTGAACGATCTGTATCGTCGCGTCATTAACCGTAACAACCGTCTGAAACGCCTGCTGGATCTGGCTGCGCCTGACATCATCGTACGTAACGAAAAACGTATGCTGCAGGAAGCGGTCGATGCGCTGCTGGATAACGGTCGTCGCGGTCGTGCGATCACCGGTTCCAACAAGCGTCCGCTGAAGTCGCTGGCCGACATGATCAAAGGTAAGCAGGGACGTTTCCGTCAGAACCTGCTGGGTAAACGCGTCGACTACTCCGGTCGTTCGGTTATCACCGTTGGTCCATACCTGCGTTTGCACCAGTGCGGTCTGCCGAAGAAAATGGCGTTGGAACTGTTCAAACCGTTCATTTACGGCAAGCTGGAACTGCGTGGCCTGGCCACGACGATCAAAGCCGCCAAGAAAATGGTTGAGCGTGAAGAAGCCGTCGTTTGGGATATCCTGGACGAAGTGATTCGCGAACACCCGGTCATGCTGAACCGTGCGCCGACGCTGCACCGTTTGGGTATCCAGGCGTTCGAACCGGTACTGATCGAAGGTAAGGCGATTCAGCTGCACCCGCTGGTTTGCGCCGCGTATAACGCCGACTTCGACGGCGACCAGATGGCCGTTCACGTACCGCTGACGCTGGAAGCCCAGTTGGAAGCGCGTGCGTTGATGATGTCCACCAACAACATTCTGTCACCGGCGAACGGCGATCCCATCATCGTGCCTTCTCAGGACGTGGTATTGGGCCTGTACTACATGACTCGCGACTGTGTCAACGCCAAGGGCGAAGGCATGGTGCTGACCGGGCCGAAAGAAGCCGAACGCGTTTACCGCGCCGGCCTGGCCTCTCTGCATGCGCGCGTGAAAGTGCGTATTACGGAAGAGATCAAGAGTATTGAAGGCGAAATCACGCATCAGACCAGCATTATTGATACCACCGTCGGTCGCGCCATTCTGTGGATGATCGTACCGAAAGGCCTGCCGTTCTCAATTGTGAACCAGCCGCTGGGTAAAAAAGCGATCTCCAAAATGCTGAACACCTGTTACCGCATTTTGGGTCTGAAGCCGACCGTTATCTTTGCCGACCAGATCATGTACACCGGTTTTGCCTACGCGGCCCGTTCCGGCGCGTCCGTTGGTATCGACGACATGGTTATCCCTGCGAAGAAAGCCGGGATCATCGAAGAAGCCGAAACCGAAGTCGCCGAGATTCAGGAACAGTTCCAGTCCGGTCTGGTTACCGCCGGCGAACGTTACAACAAGGTTATCGATATCTGGGCCGCGGCCAACGAACGTGTCGCCAAGGCGATGATGGAAAACCTGTCGGTTGAAGACGTGGTTAACCGTAATGGCGAAGTGGAACAGCAGGTTTCCTTCAACAGCATCTTTATGATGGCCGACTCCGGCGCGCGTGGTTCCGCGGCGCAGATTCGTCAGTTGGCGGGGATGCGTGGTCTGATGGCGAAGCCGGACGGCTCCATCATCGAAACGCCGATCACCGCGAACTTCCGTGAAGGTCTGAACGTACTCCAGTACTTCATCTCCACGCACGGTGCGCGTAAAGGTCTGGCGGATACCGCATTGAAAACCGCGAACTCCGGTTATCTGACCCGTCGTCTGGTTGACGTGGCGCAGGATCTGGTGGTGACCGAAGATGATTGCGGCACGCATGAAGGTATCATGATGACCCCGGTTATCGAAGGCGGCGATGTTAAAGAACCGCTGCGTGAGCGTGTTCTGGGTCGTGTCACGGCTGAAGACGTTATCAAGCCGGGTACGGCGGATATTCTGGTTGCGCGTAACACCCTGCTGAACGAGCAATGGTGTGATCTGCTGGAAGAGAATTCCGTTGACGCCGTTAAAGTGCGTTCCGTCGTTAGCTGTGAAACCGACTTCGGCGTGTGCGCCAAGTGCTACGGTCGCGACCTGGCGCGCGGTCACCTGATTAACAAGGGTGAAGCTATCGGGGTTATCGCGGCGCAGTCTATCGGTGAACCGGGTACACAGCTGACCATGCGTACCTTCCACATCGGTGGCGCGGCATCGCGTGCGGCGGCTGAGTCCAGCATTCAGGTGAAAAACAAAGGTAGCCTGAAACTGGAAAACGCCAAGTTCGTGGTCAACAGCAACGGTAAACCGGTTATTACCTCGCGTAATACCGAACTGAAGCTGATCGACGAATTCGGCCGTACCAAAGAAAGCTATAAAGTGCCTTACGGTGCGATCATGGCGAAGAACGACGGTTCTGATGTTAACGGCGGCGAAACCGTTGCTAACTGGGATCCGCATACCATGCCGGTTATCAGTGAAGTGAGCGGTAATATTCGCTTTACGGACATGATCGATGGTCAGACGATTACCCGTCAGACCGACGAACTGACCGGCTTGTCTTCCATCGTAGTTCTGGATAGCGCAGAGCGTACCGGTAGCGGTAAAGATCTGCGTCCGGCGCTGAAAATCGTTGATGACAAAGGCGAAGACGTATTGATCCCGGGTACCGATATGCCCGCCCAATACTTCCTGCCGGGTAAAGCGATTGTTCAACTGGAAGATGGCGTGAAGATCGGCGCGGGTGACACTCTGGCGCGTATTCCGCAGGAATCCGGCGGTACTAAGGATATTACCGGTGGTCTGCCGCGCGTTGCCGACCTGTTCGAAGCGCGTCGTCCGAAAGAACCGGCAATCCTGGCGGAAATCAGCGGGGTTATCTCGTTCGGTAAAGAAACCAAAGGCAAGCGTCGTCTGGTGATCACGCCGCTGGATGGCAGCGATCCGTACGAAGAGATGATTCCGAAGTGGCGTCAGCTGAACGTGTTTGAAGGTGAACGCGTCGAGCGCGGCGACGTGGTTTCCGATGGTCCGGAATCGCCGCACGACATCCTGCGTTTGCGTGGCGTACATGCGGTAACGCGTTACATCACCAACGAAGTTCAGGAAGTTTACCGTCTGCAAGGCGTTAAGATTAACGATAAACACATCGAAGTTATCGTTCGTCAGATGCTGCGTAAAGGCACAATCGTTAGCGCGGGCAGCACGGAATTCCTGGAAGGCGAGCAGGCGGAAGTTTCTCGCGTCAAGATTGCCAACCGTCAGTTGGAAGCGGATGGCAAGATCCCGGCGACCTTCAGCCGCGATCTGCTGGGTATCACCAAGGCATCTCTGGCGACCGAGTCCTTCATCTCCGCGGCTTCGTTCCAGGAAACCACGCGTGTTCTTACTGAAGCGGCGGTTGCCGGTAAACGTGATGAACTGCGTGGCCTGAAAGAGAACGTTATCGTTGGCCGTTTGATCCCGGCGGGTACCGGTTATGCGTACCATCAGGATCGCATGCGTCGCCGTCAGGCAGGCGAGGCGCCAGTCGTGCCTCAGGTGAGCGCTGATGAAGCCTCCGCCAACCTGGCTGAACTGCTCAACGCTGGCTTCGGTAACAGCGACGACGAATAATCGTTGCTAAGCACCGTATAAAACCGCTCCTTAGGGGGCGGTTCCGTTGCTGAAAGCCCTGGCCGCTAAAGCCGGGGCTTTTTGTTTTACCTGATAGACAGCGAGATAGACATGGATTCCTCGACAACATCAATACCTGCATCGGCGGCTGGAACCGCCGCTCGCCCGACCGCAGGGCGAGCCCGACGGGCTGCCTGGGGCAGCTTTATCGGCGCGGTGGTGGATTGGTATGATTTTTTGCTTTACGGCATTGTCGCCGCTTTGGTTTTTAACATTGAGTTTTTCCCTCAGATCAGTCCCGCCATGGGTACGCTGGCGGCATTTGGTACTTTTGGGGTAGGTTTTTTATTCCGGCCGCTGGGCGGAATTGTCTTCGGTCATTTTGGCGATAAGCTGGGCCGCAAACGTATGTTGATGATTACCGTCTGGACGATGGGCTTATCCACTGCGCTTATTGGTTTTCTGCCCACGTTCGACAGCATTGGCTGGTGGGCGCCGGTATTACTGGTGACATTGCGCGCCATTCAGGGATTTGCCGTCGGCGGCGAATGGGGCGGTGCGGCGCTGCTGGCGGTAGAAAATGCGCCTAAAAAGAAAAAAGCGTTCTACAGCAGCGGCGTACAGGTTGGATACGGCGTCGGCCTGTTGCTGGCGACGGGATCGATTTCTCTGGTCAGTCACCACACCACGAATGAGGAATTCATCGACTGGGGCTGGCGTCTGCCGTTTCTATTCAGTACGGTGCTGGTGGCGATAGCCTGGTGGATCCGTTCCGGGATGGAAGAGTCCCGGGAGTTTGTGGCCGCCAATAAAAAACAACAGGAAAAAACGGGCAAAAAACGTTCGTTTCCGATTGTTGAAGCATTGCGTAAACACCCTAAGGCATTTTTGCTGATCATCGCCCTGCGCCTGGGGGAGCTGCTGACCATGTATATCGTCACCGCCTTCGCGCTTAATTATTCCACCACCAATCTGGGGATGCCGCGGGAGCTGTTTCTTAATATCAGTCTGCTGGTGGGCGGGATCAGTTGCTTGTCTATTCCTCTTTTCGCCCGTCTGGCCGACAGTTTCGGCCGGCGGCGTATTTACGTCACCGGCGCCCTGATCGGCGCGGTCAGCGCGTTTCCTTTCTTTATGGCGCTGGAGGCGCACGCCAGCCTGTGGATACTGTTTTTCGCCATCATGCTGGCTAATATCGCCCACGATATGATCGTCAGCGTGCAGCAGCCGATGTTTACCGAGCTGTTCGGCACCGCCTACCGCTACAGCGGCGCCGGCGTCGGTTATCAGGTGGCCAGCGTGGTCGGCGGCGGGTTTACGCCGTTTATCGCCGTATTGCTGGTGGAGGTTTTAGGCGGTTCCTGGCACGGCGTCGCCACTTATCTTGCGGTAGGTTGCCTGTTGTCGGCTATCGTCGGGATGCGAATGAAGCCGCAAAAGTTAGACTGATAAAACAGAGCCGATACAGATCTGAGATTTTCTGTATCGGCTTCATAAACCGAGCGCCGTCACGGCGTGTCTGCATTAAAAACGATCTATATCGTCTCGCGTCAGCCCGATATCCCTTAGCCTTTCATCATTCATGCGCAGCAATGACCTACGGGTTAGCACTTTAAGACGCCACTTTTTCCATTTTTGATAGGGCCGGATCAATATTGACCGCAGTGCGCTTCTCAAGCGCTTTGTCTGATGTTCCATGCTTTCCCCCTTGCTGATTGCCTTGCACTATGATGCGAGGGAAAACCGATTCGATACAGACTCAGAAAATGTCTTTTTTTAACATACAGATTATGGGATATTGCATCTGAATGGTCTTTTTCTTCTTAATCTGTACTGGTTATTGATTTAATCATTCATGAGGAATGATACACATGACGCGTTACCAACATCTGGCTTCTCTGCTGGCGCAGCGCATTGAACAGGGGCTGTATCAAAGCGGCGAACGCCTGCCGTCGGTCAGAGCATTGAGTCTGGAACACGGCGTCAGTATCAGCACCGTACAGCAGGCTTACCATCTGCTGGAATCCCGGCAGCTTATTTCGCCGCGACCGCGATCGGGCTATTTTGTCGCATCCCGCAAGGCGCCGCCGCCGGTTCCGGGATTGACGCGTCCGGCCCAGCGCCCGGTTGAGATCACCCAGTGGGAGTCCGTGCGGGAGTTGTTTAACGATTGCCCTGCGAACAGCGCGTTCAACTTTGGCAGCGGGATGCCTGATGTAAGCCAGTCAACGGTGAAACCGCTGTGGAAAGCGCTGGGTCGTCTATGTCAGCAGCAGGATGAACGGGTGCTGGCGTATGACAATATGTATGGCATGCCTGAACTGCGCGAGCAGGTCGCTCGTCTGACGCTGGACAGCGGCTGCCAACTGACGATGGATGATATTGTGATCACCACCGGCTGTCAGGAGGCGCTGTTTACCGCGGTGCGCGCGGTATGCCAACCCGGCGATATCGTGGCGGTCGAATCTCCCGCGTTTCCCGGCACCATGCAGATCCTGCGTGGATTAGGGGTGAAAGCGATCGAAATCCCGACCTGCGCCGTCACCGGCATTAGTCTGGATGCGCTGACGCTGGCGTTGGAGCAGTGGCCGATCAAAGCCTTGCTGCTGGTGCCGACCTGCAATAATCCGCTGGGTTTCATTATGCCCGACAAGTATAAAAAAGAGTTGATCATCCTGGCCCAGCGCTTCGATCTCGCCATTATCGAAGACGATGCCTATGGCGAGCTTACCTATGACTACCCTCGTCCAAGAACCATCAAGTCTTTTGATGAAGATGGTCGGGTATTACTGTGCAGCTCTTTTTCCAAAAATCTGGCGCCGGGTCTGCGCGTCGGCTGGATCGCGCCGGGTCGTTATCTTGAGCGCGTTGTGCATACCAAATATATCGGTACCGGCTATACGGTTTCGCATACGCAACTGGCGGTAGCGGAATTTATCCGGCAGGGCCACTATCAGCCTCATCTACGCCGTATGCGCATGCAGTATAAGTGTAATCTTGATGTATTTACCTGCTGGGTGCGTCACTATTTCCCCAGCGGCATTTGCGTCAGCCGCCCACAGGGCGGATTTCTGGTGTGGATAGAGTTGCCGGAGTTTTTTGATTCGCTGCGGCTTAACCGTGAGGTGCGTAAATCCGGTATTCAGATTGCCGCCGGATCGTTATTTTCGGCCTCGGGGAAATACCGTAACTGTCTGAGACTTAACTATGCTTTGCCGTTCACCGACGAAACCGGCAAGGGACTGCGTATCCTGGGGGAAACCGTCAGCCGGATGATGAACGACGCTTGACAACCTTTTGGTCGGGGAGGGGCCGATACGTAACCGTATCGGCGGGTTGGCGTGCAGAGCGGCGAACGCTCCGGCCGGCGGCATGCCGACGCCGCTACTTTACCCATTGGTCTGCATCGCGACGACAGGGCAGTCTGCATTTTGCGAACCTTTACCGGGAAATGTTTTCCGGCTTGGCAAGCGCCATTGCCTATTGCGAGCGTCTCCCCAGATAACCATCCCAGTCTTTCCATACCGGCTGTAATCCGGCCCGTATAATCGCCTGGGCGACTTCTTCCGGCCGGCGGGCGTCATGCGGCGAGAACTGTTCCAGCTCGGGGTGGTCGTCGGCATAGCCGCCGGGCTGGGTTTTCGAAAAAGCGCTGACGTTGTTTATCGCGATGGGAACCGCATGATCGCGGAAGAACGGCGACTCACGAGTCGACAGCGACAGTTCGATATCCGGCGACAGCAGGCGGAAGGCGCAGATCACCTGCATCAGTTGCGCCTCATCCATCAGCGAGGCGGGTTGGATACCGCCCGCGCAGGGACGCAGCCGAGGGAAGGAGACGGAAAAACGGCTCTGCCAGTAGGTTTGCTGTAGATAAAGCAGGTGCTCCGCCACCATATAGCAGTCGGTTCGCCAACTGTCGGACAGGCCGATGAGCGCCCCCAGCCCGATCTTGTCGATCCCCGCGCGGCCAAGACGATCCGGCGTGGCCAGGCGCCAGTAAAAATCCTGTTTCTGTCCGCGCAGATGGTGCTGCTGATAGGTCGCCGGATGGTAGGTTTCCTGATACACCATCACGCCGTCCAGCCCCAGGCTTTTCAGCTCGGCGTACTCTTCCTGCGCCAACGGCTGCACTTCGATCATCAGCGCGCTGAAATGCGGACGGATCAGCGGAAAGACCCGGCGGAAGTAATCCATACCTACCTTACGCTGATGCTCGCCGGTCACCAACAGCAGGCTATCGAAGCCCAGCGCCTTGATCGCGGCGCATTCGCGCAGGATCTCCGCATCATCCAGCGTTTTGCGCTTGATGTGGTTGCTCATGGAGAAGCCGCAGTAGGAGCAGTCGTTGGAACACAGATTGGACAGGTAGAGGGGGACATAGAAGCCGACCGTGTTGCCGAAGCGCTGGCGGGTAAGCTGCTGCGCCCGTTGCGCCAGCGGTTCCAGATAGGGGGCGGCGGCGGGGGAGATGAGCGCCATAAAATCCTCCCGATCGGGCCGAGCCGCGGCCAGCGCTTGCTCAACATCCCGCGCGGTTTTGCTGTTGATCCGCAGAGTGAGGTCGTCCCAGTCCAACCGCTGCCAGACGGTTTGAAAGTCGGTTGTCATCAGCGCGCTCCTTCCGTTTGCGGATGCAGGAAGCCGGTCAGCGGGCTGGTGGCGCTGGCGGTGTACTGTTTGCTGCCCAGTCCGGCCTGATTAGCCAGTTCGCCGGTTTCAACCGCGGTTCTGAATGCCTGCGCCATCTTGACCGGATCGCGGGCGACGGCGATGGCGGTATTGACCAGCACGGCATCCGCGCCCATCTCCAATGCCTCCGCCGCATGGCTGGGCGCGCCGATCCCGGCATCCACCACGACAGGAACGCGCGCCTGTTCGATGATGATGCGCAGGAAATCACGGGTTTGCAGCCCCTGGTTGGAACCAATCGGCGCGCCCAACGGCATGACGGCGGCGCATCCCGCCTCTTCCAGCCGCTTGCACAAGACCGGATCCGCCCCGCAGTAAGGCAGCACGACGAAGCCGTCTTTGACCAGACGTTCGGCGGCTTTCAGCGTTTCTATCGGATCGGGCAGCAGGTATTTCATATCCGGATGAATTTCCAGCTTTACCCAATGGGTACCCAGCGCCTCACGCGCCAGTCGGGCGGCAAACACCGCTTCATCCGCCGTTTTGGCGCCGGAGGTGTTCGGCAGCAGCTTGATGCCAAGCTGGCGCAACGGCGCCAGAATCGCGTCGTTGCCGCCTTTCAGGTCAACGCGTTTCATCGCCATGGTGACCAGTTGCGAGCCGGAAGCGCGCAGGGCGGCCAACATAATTTCAGGGGTGGCGAATTTTCCGGTGCCGGTCAGCAGCCGGGATGTAAAGGTGGTATCGGCAATGTGTAACATATCATCCTCCCGCAATTGCCTGAAAAAGCAAAATATCATCCCCGTCCTGAATCTGATGCCGAGTCCAGGCGTCACGAGGGATAATGGTCTGATTGATGGCCAGCGCCGTACCGGGTTGCAGGCGGTTTAACTGTATCAGCAGCGCTTCGACGGTTAGGCTGTCCGCCAGCTCGATAGTCTGGTCGTTGAGGGTAATTTTCATGCCGGCTCTCCACAGACCGGGCAATGACGCGAGCGGGTGAGCTGCAAGGTGTTCCAGCTTTGTTGTTTGCCGTCGAACAGACGCAGCTTGCCGTTCAACGCCGACGGCAAGCCGGCCAGGAGTTTGATTGCCTCCAGCGCCTGTAGCGTGCCGATGACGCCGACCACCGGGCCGAGTACGCCCGCCGTGCGGCAATTGCGCTGCGGCTCCGTCGCATCAGGGTACAGGCAGGCGTAGCAACCGTGGTTGTAGGGCGGCGTAAGCACCAGCAACTGTCCGCTGAAACCGACGGCGCTGCCGCTGACCAGCGGTTTGCCGGCGCGGATACAGGCGGCGTTAACCGCATGGCGGGTCTCCATGTTGTCGCTGCAATCCAGCACCACGTCGACGCGGCTGACCGCCTGACGCAGCGTTTCGCCGCCCAGTCTTTCCGTCAGGGCGACGATCTCCGCGTGCGGGTTTAATGCCTGCAACTGCCGTCGCGCCAGCTCGGCCTTGGGTTGATTGATATCCGTCGTGCGGTAGAGGATTTGACGCTGAAGATTGGTAAGATGCAGCGCGTCATCATCCGCTAATAACAGCGTGCCGACGCCGGCGGCGGCCAGATACATCGATGCGGGGGCGCCCAGCCCGCCCAGCCCCACCAGCAAAACGCTGGCGGACTTGAGCTTTTCCTGGCCTTCAGGGCCGATGTCCTCCAGGAGCAGTTGTCGGCTGTAGCGCAGAAATTCTTGATCGCTGAGCACGTTACACCTCCCGCCCTTCTATCATACGCAGCAGGGCCGCCGTCGCCTCGCGCCAGTCCGGCGCCCGGGTAATGGCGCTGACCACGGCAATGCCGCCCACGCCGGTGGCTAGTACCGCGGGAACCCTGTCCTGACTGATGCCGCCGATGGCGACGGTTGGAAAACGTTCCCCAAGCTCCGCCACATGGTGCGTCAGCTCTGTAATTCCCTGCGGCGCCGAGGGCATCTCTTTGGTCTGAGTAGGGAAGATATGTCCCAGCGCGATATAGGAAGGATTGATGGCTATCGCGCGCGCCAATTCCCGATCGTCGTGGGTGGAGACGCCGAGGCGCAGGCCGGCCTGTTTAATGGCCGCAAGATCGGCCGTGTCCAGATCCTCCTGGCCGAGATGAACGCCGTACGCCTGATGTTTTACGGCCAGTCGCCAGTAATCATTGATAAACAATCTAGCCTGATACCGGCGGCCCAGCGCAATGGCCTGAATGACGTCCTGTTCGACCTGTTGATCGGTCCGATCCTTAATGCGCAGTTGGATCGTTTTAACGCCCGCGCCGAGCAGGCGTTCAATCCACATTACGCTATCCACCACCGGATAAAGGCCAAGCCGGGGCGCGGTGGGGGGAAAGGGTGTCGAGGCTTGCCCGGTTGTCATTTGCTTTCCTCCGTTTGCAGGCCGGCGGCGCTGTGGTACAGCTCGCCGCCCTGCGCGCGAAAGGCTTCCGACATTTGCGCCATGCCCACTTCAATCGGTTTGGCTTCGGCTTCCTGTTTCGCTGCGTAATCGCGCACTTCCTGCGAAATTTTCATGGAACAGAATTTCGGCCCGCACATGGAGCAGAAGTGGGCCACCTTGCCGGATTCCTGCGGCAGGGTTTCATCGTGATAGGCGCGGGCGGTTTCGGGATCGAGCGACAGATTGAACTGGTCTTCCCAGCGGAACTCGAAGCGCGCTTTAGACATGGCGTTATCGCGAATTTGCGCGCCGGGATGTCCTTTCGCCAGGTCGGCGGCATGGGCGGCGATTTTATAGGTAATCAGCCCTTGCTTGACGTCCTCTTTGTCAGGCAGCCCGAGGTGTTCTTTCGGCGTCACATAGCAGAGCATGGCGCAGCCGAACCAGCCGATCATCGCCGCGCCGATACCTGAAGTGAAGTGGTCGTAACCGGGGGCGATATCGGTGGTCAGCGGGCCAAGCGTATAGAACGGGGCTTCGTGGCAGTGTTCCAGCTCTTCGGTCATATTGCGGCGGATCATCTGCATCGGCACATGGCCGGGGCCTTCAATCATCACCTGTACATCGTATTCCCAGGCGATTTTGGTCAGTTCGCCCAGCGTATGCAGCTCTGCGAACTGCGCTTCATCGTTGGCGTCCTGAATCGAACCGGGACGTAAGCCGTCGCCCAGCGACAGCGCGATGTCATAGGCGGCGCAGATTTCACAGATTTCGCGGAAATGCTCGTACAAAAAGCTCTCTTTATGATGCGACAGGCACCACTTCGCCATGATTGAGCCGCCGCGGGATACGATGCCGGTGAGCCGTTTGGCGGTCATCGGGACATAGCGCAGCAGCACGCCGGCGTGAATGGTAAAATAGTCGACGCCCTGTTCAGCCTGCTCCAGCAGGGTATCGCGGAACATTTCCCAGGTCAGGTTTTCCGCTACGCCGTTCACTTTTTCCAGCGCCTGGTAAATGGGTACCGTGCCGATCGGCACCGGGCTGTTGCGCAGGATCCATTCCCGGGTTTCATGGATATAGCGCCCGGTGGAGAGATCCATCACCGTGTCTGCGCCCCAGCGGGTGGACCACACCAGTTTTTCGACTTCTTCTTCGATGGAGGAGGTGACGGCGGAGTTGCCGATATTGGCGTTCACCTTTACCAGAAAATTACGGCCGATAATCATCGGTTCGGATTCGGGGTGGTTGATATTGGATGGAATGATGGCGCGACCGGCGGCGACTTCCTGACGCACGAACTCCGGCGTGATGTTCTCCGGCAAGTTGGCGCCGAAGCTCTGACCGGCGTGCTGCTGGCGCAACACCTCGCCGCGAATGCGTTCGCGTCCCATGTTTTCACGGATGGCGATAAACTCCATTTCCGGGGTGATGATGCCCTGACGGGCATAGTGCAGCTGGGTGACGCATTTTCCCGGTTTAGCGCGCAGCGGACGCGGCAGGTGTTCGAAACGGAGATGGTCGAGACCGGCGTCGGCCAGACGCTGTTGGGTGAAGTCGGAACTGACGCCCGGCAGCGCTTCCGTGTCGTTACGCTCGGCGATCCAGCGCTCTCTCACACGATTCAATCCGACGCGCACATCAGGAGACAAGGCCGGATCGCCGTACGGCCCGGCGGTGTCATAAACCGGGATCGGTTCATTGGCGACGTATTGCGGGTTATCCTTACTGCCGCCGATCAGCGTCGGGCTGAGCTGGATTTCACGCATCGGGACGCGGATATCCTCACGCTGACCGGTGAGGTAAATACGCTGGGAATTGGGAAATGCCATCCCCTGCAACGAATCGATAAATTTCTGGGCGGCGGCCCGCTGCTCACGACGGCTGCTTTTGGGCGATGTTGAACGAGAATTTTCTGTAGACATAGCAAGTTCCTGTAATACGTAAAGGGAAAATTGCTTGTCTGGAGTTCGGAGGGAGTAATAACAAAATTGATGCCGTGAGGGTCAACGCGAAGACGACGTCCAGGGTTTCATCAGGCACATTACTCTTGTTCCCTTCGCAGGTATTAACCCGATCAGGTTCCGCGGATCCCGAATTAACGGTCTCAGCCCGTGCATTTTTATTGCTTGCTGAATTGCTGAAAAAGCAGGCAACGCAAACGCGCTGGGCACTCCGACAAGATAGCCCCACGATTAGCGGGCTGATTACAACGATGACACTGTAGGCCGACAACCAGGACATGTCAAAGGCCGTGCGGCCTATCTGTGAAGAAATGCCGCATTCCACTCACTGGGCCAAGATTTTCAGCCGGGTCGCGATGGGTTTATCATCGACGCTATCGCTGATTATCGCAAACCAGCCGGATCATCTTATCTTCCAGCGTAAAACGTTCTTCCAGCGTTTCGCCGATGGCGGACAGCGCCTGTTGGAATGCCATGCAGTTATCGTGATCGATGGAGGTCGCCAGGTGGCTGTCATAGCAGTCCATAATCTGCTGCGTGTTGTTTTGCAAGGCAAAATCAATTTTTTCAGACTGCGACAGCTTTTGTTCGCTCAGGGTAGCGGCCTCCTGCAATACCCGTTCATAGGCATGAAAGTGACCGGCGGAAAGATAATCAACCAGATACTGGTGAAAATTATCCAGCGCTTTTTCATCAAGGCGTGAATAGGCGTCTTTGTTGGGTTTGATGCCAACCAGATGGTAGTAAGCAATCAGGAGCTGTTTACGCGCTTGTAGCCACTGGTCGATTAACGCATTATTGCCACCGACGAGTTCAGTCAGGCTTTGTAACTGGTTTAGCATTTTTGGCTCCGTGAATGATAAAAAATAGCCGTTGGTTATGCACGTTAGCTAAATCGCACGGAATGGTAAAGAACCAGTGAAGTGATAGAGGAGCAATCGCAGGTATGGAACAAAGGTTAAACGGTGACGAAACAGGCTGGTGGGTTGTCAGTCACGCAAATCAAATATGGCTTCCTCAAGGAGAATTACCGCAGGGAACGGCGGACAATTGGTCATTACAGGGTGAAACCGCCCGCAAAATAGGCGAATGGCAAGGACAACCGATGTGGCTGGTTTGTCAGAACCGGGATGTCGACATGACCTCGGTGCGCCAATTGATCGATCAGGACGCCGGGCTTTTCCAAATGGCGGGACGGGGCGTGCAACTGGCGGAATTTTATCGCGCTCACAAGTTCTGCGGCTACTGCGGCCACGAAATGGTGCGCAGTAAAACGGAGCTGGCCTGCCTGTGTCTGCATTGCAAGGAGCGTTATTATCCGCAGATCGCGCCTTGCATCATCGTGGCGATCCGACGGGGCGATGAGATTTTGCTGGCGCAGCATAACCGGCACCGCGGCAATATGTATACCGTGCTGGCCGGGTTTGTCGAAGTGGGCGAAACGCTGGAACAGACGGTGGCTCGCGAGGTCATGGAAGAGAGTCGCATTGAGGTCAAAAACCTGCGTTATATCAGTTCCCAACCCTGGCCTTTCCCGCATTCGCTGATGATGGCCTTTATGGCGGACTATGCCGGCGGCGAAGTGCATCACGATCCGTCGGAGCTGCGTGATGCCGGCTGGTTTCGCTATGATCAATTGCCTCTCTTACCGCCGCCGGGTACCGTGGCCCGCCGACTGATTGAGGACACGGTGGCGCTATGTCGCGCTTATCATGAGAACGGTAACGACCATGTTACAATCGACGGCGACGGCAGCACGCGCCAGGATGATGACTAAAGGATAAACAGCATGACTGATCTGAAAAACGATCGCTATTTGCGGGCTTTGTTGCGCCAGCCGGTTGATGCGACGCCGGTGTGGATGATGCGTCAGGCGGGACGTTACCTGCCGGAATACAAGGCGACCCGCGCGCAGGCGGGCGATTTCATGGCGCTGTGCAAAAATGCGGAGCTTGCCTGTGAAGTCACATTGCAGCCTTTACGGCGCTATGAGCTTGATGCGGCGATCCTGTTTTCAGATATCCTGACCATCCCTGATGCAATGGGGCTGGGGCTCTATTTTGAAACGGGCGAAGGTCCGCGTTTTCAATCTCCGATTACCTGCCGTGCCGATGTGGCGAACTTGCCGATTCCGGATCCCGAGCAGGAACTGGCTTACGTAATGAATGCGGTTCGCACCATCCGCAAAAGCCTTGCCGGCGCGGTGCCGTTAATCGGCTTTTCCGGCAGTCCCTGGACGCTGGCGACCTATATGGTGGAAGGCGGCAGCAGCAAAGCGTTTACCATCATTAAAAAGATGATGTTCGCTGAGCCGAAAACCCTGCATTTGCTGCTGGATAAGCTGGCCGACAGCGTTATCCTTTACCTGAACGCGCAGATTCGCGCCGGCGCGCAGGCGATCATGGTGTTCGATACCTGGGGCGGCGTGCTGAGCGGTCGTGACTATCGCGAGTTTTCCCTGCATTACATGCATAAAATCGTCGACGGATTGCAACGCGAAAATGAAGGCCGCCGCGTCCCGGTTACGCTGTTCACCAAAGGGGGCGGACAGTGGCTGGAAGCGATGGCGGCAACCGGCTGCGACGCGCTGGGGCTGGACTGGACCGTCGATATCGCCGAGGCGCGCCGCCGCGTGGGGGATAAAGTGGCGCTTCAGGGCAATATGGATCCTTCGATGCTCTATGCGCCGCCGGCCAGGATAGAACAGGAGGTCGCCTCTATTCTGTCGGGCTTCGGCCGGGGGAACGGACATGTGTTTAATCTGGGTCATGGTATCCATCAGGATGTACCGCCGGAGCACGCGGGCGTATTTGTCGATGCCGTACACCGGCTATCGCGCGCCTATCATTCATAGGGGGCCGTGTGATTGATACCCGGCAACTGCGGGCCGAGCAACTGACGCGCGCCGCGGAAATTATTCGCCATGACGACCTGCCCTTTGACCAGCCGAGGTTCGTTGCCGGCGCCGACGTGGGGTTTGAACAGGATGGCGCGGTGACCCGCGCGGCGATTGCGCTGCTGCGCTACCCGTCGCTAACGTTGGTGGAGTATAAAATTGCGCGCATCAGCACGACGATGCCCTATATCCCCGGTTTTTTGTCGTTTCGCGAGTGTCCGGGTCTTATGGCGGCCTGGGCGTTGCTGGAGCAAAAGCCGGATCTGTTATTGGTCGACGGGCATGGTATTTCGCATCCGCGTCGACTTGGCGTCGCCAGCCATTTCGGGCTGATGGTGAATGTGCCGACCATCGGCGTGGCGAAACGCCGCCTGTGCGGGCATTTCGAGCCATTATCCGATGCGGTGGGCAGCCGGCAGCCCTTGCTGGATAAAGGCGAGCAGCTAGGCTGGGTATGGCGCAGCAAGGCGCGCTGCAACCCATTATTTGTGGCGACCGGCCATCGCGTCGGTACAGATAGCGCGCTGCTGTGGGTGCAACGCTGCATGCGCGGCTATCGTCTGCCCGAACCTACCCGCTGGGCCGACGCGGTCGCCTCTAACCGTTCTGCGTTTCAGCGTTGGCGACAGCAGCAGTTGTGAGCGGATCCCGTTACAAAAATTTTAGGAATTCAGGCATAGGGCGATGCGGTAATTTCAGGTACACTGCCGCCCATAGCCTATAGTGAGCATAAAGATGTTACGTAACCCGATTCATTTGCGTTTGGAAAAGCTTGGAAGCTGGCAGCATGTCACGTTTATGGCATGTCTTTGCGAACGTATGTATCCCAATTATCATGAGTTCTGTCAGCAAACCGAGTTCGGGGACGCGATGGTTTACCGCCGTATTCTCGATCTGGTTTGGGAAACGCTGGTGGTCAAAGATGCAAAAGTCAATTTTGACAGCCAACTGGAAAAATTAGAAGAGGCAATTCCCGCCGCGGATGACTATGATATTTACGGTGTCTATCCGGCGATCGATGCCTGCATCGCTTTAGGCGAACTGATCCATTCCCGCCTGAGCGGTGAAACGCTGGAGCATGCGATTGCGGTCAGTGAAACGTCGATCCGGACGGTCGCGATGCTGGAGATGACGCAGGCCGGTAAAGAAATGACCGATGATGAGTTGAAAGTTCTGCCGGCGATTGAAGAAGAATGGGACATCCAATGGGAGATTTTTCGCCTGTTGGCAGTCAACGAAGAGCGCGACATTGAATTGATTAAAGGGCTGCGCGCCGACCTGCGCGAGGCCGGTAGTAGTAACATTGGGATAAATTTAAGCCAATAACGCGATAAAACGTGATTTAAGGCTTGAAATGGTATGTCGAAAGGCTTCACATCCGCACCCTGTCTGGTCTACATTTGGGGGGCGTAATAAAAGTGGCTGTCGGTGCGTGTATGCAGGAGAGTGCTGTCATGGCATATCCGTCGCACTCGATGCTTAGCAAGCGATAAACACACTGTAAGGATAACTTATGAATAAGACTCAACTGATTGATGTAATTGCTGACAAGGCTGATCTCTCCAAAGTACAGGCAAAAGCTGCTCTGGAATCAACTCTCGCGGCAATTACTGAGTCTCTGAAAGAAGGTGATGCAGTACAATTAGTTGGTTTTGGTACGTTTAAAGTAAACCATCGTAACGAGCGCACTGGCCGCAATCCGCAAACTGGTAAAGAAATCAAAATTGCTGCTGCCAACGTGCCAGCGTTTGTTTCTGGCAAGGCGCTGAAAGACGCCGTCAAATAAGCCAATGCCGGTTAAGAGTTTAAGCAGGGGGGCGGTTTCGCCCCTTTTGCTTTTATCGCGCCGGCTTGGCATCGGGACGGCGATATTCTTTATCGTCGCCTGTAGCAGCCATACCCCTTCGCCGCCAGTTTTCGCCAGCGGCTACCTTTCCGATCGCGGTATTGTTCGCCTGTGGCGCAAAGATGACGCCCAGCACGACACCATCAGACTGATATCGGTTTATAACCCATTTCAAGGCGGCGGCACGGTGGTAACCCGCTATTGGTATCAGCAGGACAGCCTGCGTGAAATCAAAAGAACGCTGGAAGCCCAGAAAGATGATACGCAGATCCGCTTTGCGGAAGATGGCACGGTCAGCTTTATGCAACGTCAGTTGGCGCAAAGGCGAGAATCCATCTCCGATGACGATCTGGCGCTCTATCAGTGGGACGCAAAAAGAACCCGGGAACTCAGCGATGTGCTTCAGGCAGGGAAGGTGACGCTAAGGCAGGGCAAATTACAGGATGACCTGGTCATTACCTGCGATGGCGCGCGCGTCAGGCCTGATTTTGACCAGTCCTCGCAAGATTGGATCGCCCAAAAGAGAGAACAGCTTACCGGCTCGCTGAGTATTGCATGGCTGGAGGCATCGGAAGGAACACAACTGCTGCTGGTGGATCAGGGCGATTTCTGTCGCTGGGAAGCTGAAGCCAACAGACTGTAACCTGAATGCGGAGTTGATTATCCGACATCGGGCGCGGGTTTACTCACGTTAATCTCCGTTGCGGATAAACATCGCTAATAGGGTGGCGCACAGCATAAAAAAACCCGGATTTCTCCGGGCTTGTCGGTTCGTCAGGCTTGTTCCCGTTCAATCGCCCGGTAGCCAATGTCTTTCCGGCAGAAAGATTCCCGCCATTGAATTT
Organism: Brenneria sp. g21c3; assembly: GCF_040240345.1. Taxonomy (NCBI): domain Bacteria; kingdom Pseudomonadati; phylum Pseudomonadota; class Gammaproteobacteria; order Enterobacterales; family Pectobacteriaceae; genus Brenneria; species Brenneria sp. g21c3. The sequence goes on from NZ_JBEIAB010000029.1 coordinate 27,204, forward strand.
CCGCGGCCAGCTCATACGCGCGTTGCTGGGCATCGGCGACCGTCTTGCCTAATGCGGTGACGCACAGCACCCGTCCGCCGTTGGTGACGACATGCCCGCCGTCCAGTTTAGTACCCGCGTGGAAGACTTTTCCATCTTCAGCATCTTGCTGCGGTAGGCCGGAAATGACGTCTCCGGTACGATAATCGCCGGGATATCCGCCCGACGCCAGTACCACGCCTAATGAAGGACGTTCATCCCACGCGGAGTCTTGTTCGTCCAGCCGGCCGTCGCAGGCCGCCAGACAGAGTTCGACCAGATCGGAACGCAGGCGCAGCATGATGGGCTGGGTTTCCGGGTCGCCAAAGCGGCAGTTAAATTCAATCACCTTGGGTTGACCGTCGGCGGAAATCATCAGTCCGGCGTACAGAAAACCCGTATAGATATTGCCTTCAGCCGCCATGCCTTTTACCGTCGGCCAGATCACTTGTTCCATCACGCGCTGGTGAATGTCATCGGTGACAACCGGCGCGGGGGAATAAGCGCCCATGCCGCCGGTATTGGGGCCGGTATCGTTGTCGCCCACCCGCTTATGGTCCTGGCTGGTGGCCATCGGCAGTACGTGTTCGCCATCGACCATGACGATGAAGCTGGCTTCTTCGCCATCCAGGAATTCCTCCACCACGATACGGTGGCCGGCATCGCCAAACGCGTTGCCGGCCAGCATATCCTGAACGGCGTTTTCCGCCTCTTCCAGCGTCATGGCGACAATCACGCCTTTCCCGGCGGCCAGGCCGTCGGCTTTAATCACGATCGGCGCGCCTTTACTGCGGACATAAGCCAACGCCGGTTCGACCTCGGTGAAGTTCTGGTATTCCGCGGAAGGAATATTATGTCGGGCAAGAAAATCTTTGGTAAAGGATTTGGAGCCTTCCAACTGCGCGGCTGCCTGCGTCGGTCCGAAAATTTTCAGCCCGGCGGCGCGAAAAGCGTCCACCACGCCGATAACCAGCGGTTGTTCCGGCCCCACGATGGTCAAGTCAATCTGGTTCTGCTGCGCGAAAGCGACCAGCGCGGGAATATCGGTTGCGGCAATATCAATATTGCTTAGCCCCGGTTCCAGCGCCGTACCGGCATTTCCCGGCGCGACGTAAACGATATCCGCCAGCGGCGACTGAGCGGCTTTCCAGGCGAGCGCGTGCTCGCGGCCGCCGTTACCAATAACTAAAATTTTCATGTTCGTCAGATCCTGAATTAATGGCGGAAATGGCGCATATCGGTAAAGATCATCGCGATACCATGTTCATTGGCAGCCGCAATAACTTCATCGTCACGGATAGAGCCGCCGGGTTGGATAACACAGGTGATACCTACGGCTGCGGCGGCATCAATACCATCGCGGAAGGGGAAGAAAGCATCGGAAGCCATAGCGGAACCTTTTACTTCCAATCCTTCATCACCCGCCTTGATCCCCGCAATTTTGGCGGAATAAACCCGGCTCATCTGGCCGGCGCCTATACCGATGGTCATATTGTCTTTGGCATAAACAATGGCGTTGGATTTGACGAACTTGGCGACTTTCCAGCAGAACAGGGCATCACGCAGTTCCTGTTCGCTGGGTTGGCGTTCGGTCACTACGCGTAGCTGAGCGGCGCCAACCATGCCCAGATCGCGTTCCTGTACCAGCAGGCCGCCGTTCACGCGTTTAAAATCCAGACCCGGAACGCGCTGTTGCCATGCGCCGCAGGCAAGTACGCGCACGTTTTGTTTGGCCGCGGTGACTTTCAGGGCGGCTGCGCTGATGGAGGGGGCAATGATCACTTCAACAAACTGGCGGCTGATGATGGCTTGCGCCGTTTGCTCGTCCAGCTCGCGGTTGAAGGCGATAATACCGCCGAAAGCCGAGGTTGGATCGGTTTTGTAGGCGCGCTCGTAAGCTTCCAGAATCGAGTCGCCAATCGCCACGCCGCACGGATTGGCATGTTTGACGATTACGCAGGCTGCCTCAGTAAACTCCTTCACACACTCCAGCGCCGCATCGGTATCGGCAATGTTATTGTAGGACAGCGCCTTGCCCTGTAACTGGTTCGACGTTGCAACAGACGCTTCCGTGACATTTTCTTCTATATAGAAAGCGGCTTGCTGGTGGCTGTTTTCGCCGTAGCGCATATCCTGTTTTTTCACGAAATTCAGATTCAGCGTGCGGGGGAAGCGTCCTGACGGTTTATCCGTTTCGCCATAATAAGGCGGCACCAGGGCGCCAAAGTAGTTGGCAATCATGCTGTCATAAGCCGCGGTATGCTCAAACGCTTTAATCGCCAGATCGAAACGCGTCTCGTAGGTCAGCGAGCCATTGTTGGCATCCAGCTCATTAATGATGGCGTCGTAGTCGCCGCTCTTAACCACAATCGCCACATCTTTATGATTCTTGGCCGCCGAGCGAACCATCGTCGGCCCGCCAATATCGATGTTCTCGACGGCGTCCGCCAATTTGCAGTCAGGCCGGGCAACGGTCTGAGCAAACGGATAGAGATTGACGACAACCATGTCGATAGGTTGGATATCGTGTTTTGCCATGACGGCATCATCCTGCCCGCGACGCCCAAGAATGCCGCCGTGAACCTTCGGATGCAGAGTTTTAACGCGTCCATCCATCATTTCCGGGAAACCGGTGTAGTCAGACACTTCCGTGACCGGTAAACCCGCATCAGCCAGCAGATGTGCTGTGCCTCCGGTAGAGAGAAGCTCAATCCCACGCTGAGATAAGGCTTGAGCAAAGTCGACAATACCTGCTTTGTCAGAAACGCTGAGCAAAGCACGGCGGATAGGACGAGGTTGTTGCATGATGATGTATCCCTTGCATTGGGTAGTCAGTAAAGAACAATACGTGAATATCGTCTTTTTCTTCATTTATAACGCATGATGGCAAGACAAAGAAAAATATTCAGTTAGCGTTCACAATAAAGAAGGTGCGTTTTTTCGCGGAAGAATTGTAGCGAAAACGTTTGCGTGATGCTCGTCTAATTTCAGTAAGATTCCGTTCTGTGGATAAGTTTGTGAACAAATGGGTATAAACCTGCCTTTTGCTGTGTAATGCAGCAAACAGTGATTTTTATGCAAATTACCAGTTGCGGCCTGCGCAGAAGTCCCTATAATGCGCTCCCACTGACACGGCAACGGCGATTACGCGGTTGTGACGACAGTAAGAAGCCAGGCAATAATCACTTGACTTCACAGCGGAAAAGCATAGTATATGCGGCCCGCGCCACGGGATAACGTGGCACTGCTCTTTAACAATTTAATCAGACAATCTGTGTGGGCACTCACAAGACCTATCGGCTGACGATATAAAAAGTCTTGAAGAGTGACTAGCAGTAAATTCATTACGAATGAACAGTTATTAATTCTTTGAGCACAGCTATTAACTTAGCGAATCAAACAAATCTTAAATTGAAGAGTTTGATCATGGCTCAGATTGAACGCTGGCGGCAGGCCTAACACATGCAAGTCGAGCGGCAGCGGGAAGAA